>NZ_JBDGQZ010000047.1:0-87034 GCF_042218505.1 Halobellus sp. | reverse complement strand
TGGTTCGGCACGGCAGTCATCCGGTGGCCGGATGCCACGGCCTTCAGGCCGTGGAAGAGGTCACACCGCATACACCCTCCTCGCGATTCTATTATAAAATTGTCACTTGGACGGTGTCCCATCGCCGGAACCGGTCCACTGTTGGAATATAGTATAAACCCACCTCAGAGGTGAGGCAGCGGTTCTACTGTCTCGGCTGGGGAACGATACCGTGTGGACGATGCACCAGCATTACCGCCCGACTGTCAGCCAACACACAGGTGCGACGGTTACAGCCCTCCCCGACGACACTATCGTCAGCCGACAACCGCACCGGATAGCCCCTGAAATCGTCAGCCGAGTCGGCAGCGCCCGCTGTTTCTTCTCAACACGCCGCACCGAAGCCGTATTCAACCACCGCTCTCACGCGACCACCCAGAAGGACGACCGCCGTTCTGCGACGATCTCCCGCTACGCTGATTTCGACGCCATCGGCACCTCAGATAGCCTCAGCAGGCCACTGGAGGCGAGAATCCGATGACGGCTCCCGACTCGACGCCGTGGCGGCGAAACTCCGAGGGAGCGGTAACCTGCATCGCCTGCGGCGAGGCTGTCGACCGCGATGATGCTCGCGAATACGACAAGTACGGTGACCGCTGGAACCGCGACAGCAAAGCGTTCGAGCATCTCTGGAAACCCTGTCATCGCGAGTCCTGTCACTAGAACCGGGACGGACTCGAAGCGAAGCTCATAGCGGCCGGGGCCGGTCGGGTCGACTAGGGCACGTTCCTCAGACGGTACTGTGAACGCACGACCAACGACTCGGATCCAACCCGGAACGAATCGTGAGGGCTGCCGCACACGCGGCACTGTCCTCACAGACAATTGCAAGCCGAAACGGCTGACTGCGCACCACGACCGCGATGAACTCCGTAATCGCGACGACAGTCTCCAGAACGCTGCGGGAAGCGCCGTTATCAGTTCGCTGATCGACGGACACGTGCTGGCTGCTACAGGGCGGCAGTCTCTTTACCCCCGCGGCGGCAGTTGTATGCGATAGATGTCTTCGTGGAGGCGTGATTTCGCAAGTGGGTCGATCGTTCTGGCACCGGTACTGGTCATCCTGTTCGTCCTGAACTACTTCTACTCGCGGATCGTCGACCTCCCCGTCATCAAACAGTTACCGGGCCCGATCGGGTTCGTCGTCGCCGTCACGGTGTTCGTGATGCTCGTGTTCTCCGTCGGCTATCTGATGCGAACCACCGTGGGGCGGCTCTTCGAATCGTACCTCGACGCGGCGATGAACCGCGTTCCACTTATCCGGGTGCTGTACAACGCGTCGAAGTTGGCCGTCGAGACGGCCGTCTCCGGCACCGAGGACCTCCAGAAGCCGGTGAAGATCGAGCCCTGGGACGGAATGCGGATGACGGCGTTCAAAACAGGCAAAACGACCGACGACGGGCGAGTAGTGCTGTTTATGCCGACTGCGCCGAACATCACGACTGGATTCGTTATGGAGGTCGATCCCGAAGACGTCACCGAGACCGACGAGCGCGTTGAGGAAGCACTCACCCGAGTGCTGTCTGCCGGTTTCGGTGAGGAAGATCGGACCCCCCCAGTCGACATCGACACGCGCTCGGAGGACTGAGCGCCCCCCGCTAAACCACCCACCTATTTGTTCCCTCTGTGCCACGTCTCGGTATGCCCTCCGCGTTTGAAAGCCCGGTCGTTCGCTACGGAATGAGTTTCGTCAGTGCTGCGGCCGTCGCAGTCGTCGCGTTCACGCTTCTCGACGGCACGATCCGCTGGGTCGCACTCGGGATCGCGGCCCTCGAACTGGTGGTCGCACCGCAGATACTGAAACAGGCGGCGTAGCACATACCACAGCGGCCGTCATCGGTCTGCGCTTCCGACTTCGATCGCGTTCGCAACGGAGTCCCGACTCAGACGTACGTGAACCACTCGTCGTGTTCGTCGGTTCGCCGCTCAACGAGGTCGAAGAACGCCTGCTGGAGTTCCTCGGTGACGGGGCCGCGCGAACCGCTGCCGATCTCGACGTTGTCGACCTTCCGGATCGGCGTCACCTCCGCCGCGGTACCGGAGAAGAATAGTTCGTCTGCAGTGTTGAGTTCGCCGCGTGAGATTGTCGCCTGATCGTGAACCGTGTAGCCACGTTCGCGAGCCAGTTCGATGACGGTGTTCCGGGTGATCCCGTCGAGGATGCTCTGGGCGAGTCCGGGGGTGTAGATCTCGCCGTCGCGGACGAGGAAGATGTTCTCGCCAGGGCCCTCGGCGACGTTACCCTCTTTGTTGAGGACGATCGCCTCGGTGTAGCCGTTTCTCCGGGCCTCCTCGCCGGCGAGCATCGAGTTGACGTAGAGGCCGGTCGTCTTCGCGTTCGTGGGGATCTGACTGGAGGCGTGCTTGCGCCACGAGGAGATCATCACTTCGACACCCTCTTCAAGCGCTTCCTCGCCCAGATACGCGCCCCACGGCCAGGCCGCGATTGCGACGTTGACGGGGTTGTCCTCCGGACTGACGCCGAGCGACCCGTAGCCGTAGAAGGCGACCGGGCGGATGTAACACGACTCGAGTCCCTCGCGGCGGAGGAGTTCAAGCGTGGCCCGCGTGAGTTCTTCGCGAGAGTACGGCAACTCCATATCGTATGGCTTCGTCGACTCGAAGAAGCGATCGAGGTGCTCCTCCCAGCGGAAGATCGCCGGGCCGTTTCGAGTGTCGTAGCAGCGGACGCCCTCGAAGATGCCACTCCCGTAGTGAAGGCCGTGTGTGAGAACGTGAATCGTCGCGTCGTCCCAGTCGACGAACGAACCGTCCTGCCAGATCGTATTTAAGAAGTCCGTCTCCTCCTGCATCTCCTCGAAACTCATATCTCACCCTTCTCTCCCCCCCTAAATAAAAAACTCGGGCCGCCCGCTATCGGCTGATACCGGACGGCCGACCCGCTGCACCATCTCAGCTGATCCCCTCGCAGTATAGTAGCGTTTGCAAGTCTCCGCTCACTCGATCGGACGACTGCGTGCGATCGGCTGTGCAATCAGTTGCAAACGCTACTATATTTTCGTACTGGCTACTCATCGACACCCGCCGAGTGCGGAGAGTATCAGCGTCTGTCGGCGTCCACGGGGCGGGGAAGCGACTACCCCTACGTAAAAAAAGCGGCGCGTCTCGCTCCCGCCCAGATGGTCTCGTCGCGCCATTTGCCGGGCTCGTCTGTGGACGCACGGGACACGCTATCTGGCCGTCGCTCCGTTCAGATCATATGCTCCCGAACATATCATCATCTTATGTAACTCCGTTGCCTTCGCCAACGTCAACGTCCCCTCCCCCATCGTCACGGTCTTCCTCTTCCTCGCCTTCGTCCTCGTCGTCACGCTCTGGCTCCTCTTCGTCCTCGTCGTCTTCGGGTTCCTCTAATTCGGGAAACCTCACTTCGGCCGTGTTACTGACCAACTCACCGTTCTCGCGCGATATGGGCCCGATGGTTTCAGGTTTCGGAGTCGTGATTTTTGCGTTCTCCCGGGGAACGTCCGGCGGGAACCTGTCGGGACCGTACCACAGCGTCGCCGTCACTTCGACTTCTTCATCAGTAGGGAAATCGTCTTTTTCGATATCCGTGACCTTCCCCTTCTCGTCGCTCTGCCACGGGGTCGGTCCCGCCCAGACGGGGATCTTCACATTGTTGTACTTCCCCGGCGTAAAGGGCCGGACGCCGATAAGCGACGACAGGCTATCCGGTTCTCCGGTACCGACCTCAGGAGAGTGGAGACCGACGACGAACGCCGGTGCGTTATTCTTGGCCTTGAACCACGGTACCGGGGTTCCCTGTTGATTCTTCTTAACTGGCAGTGCAATCGTCCCTTCATCGGCCTCGAATTTCACCCGGGGGAGTTCGACGATGTACGCGTCGGGGACCGGGAAGTCGTCACCGTCTTTTGGATCGACCGTCGCCGTCTGCGCTTTGATCGCAACGTTGGCTCCCTGTGCTGCTGCGGTTCCAGACAGGACTCCAACGCCGAGCGCAGAGAGCCCTACTGTCTGTATCACGGATCGGCGGCTGACGGGTGATCTACCGTCTATATTGCCACTTCCTTCGTCGGTGTTTCCACGCATACGGGCCTAACGGAGAAATCGCTGAACTTAGAGGTGGTGTGACTGTGCTGTCGTTTCACACAGCTCCAAAGCATATAAACATTATAATTGATAAACAGGTTTCTACGAAATCCCGACGTTCGAGCATTCGATTCACGGGCGTCCCTGTACTCGTTATCGTCGTAGATGGTCGGTTGACGCGCTGAGTGGCCAGACCTCGCCATTGTCGACTCTCTGCGTTCGGCCGACTCAGAGAGAAACCCGCAGTGAATAGTCTCGGTGACGCTCAACATCGATTGATCGTCCAGCCGAGCGAACGCGCTCAGCCGAGTCGGTCGATCAGCGCCGCGCCCTCGACGTAGACGAAGTCGTTGCGACGGGCGTACTCGCGGGCAGCGGCCGGGGTCCGCGCACCGCCGGTCTCTTGATCAAGCATCTCACAGACGACGACTGCGGGAGGCAGGCCCGCGGCTTCCGCGAGTGCGAGGCCCAGTTCGGTGTGGCCGCGGCGGTTCGAGAGCAGTCTGGGCGCGCCCCGGAGGACGTGCACGTGGCCGGGCGTTCGGAAGTCGGTCGCGAAATCCTCGGCGTCGTAGTCGCCGGCGCCGGCCTGCGCTGCGACCGCTGCGAGCCGACGGATCGTGAGCGCGCGGTCGTCGTCCGTGATGCCAGTGAAGGTCTCGCGGTGGTTCACCGGCAGTGAGAACGACGAGCGATCGTCGTACCCGAGTTCGTGATCCGCAGCTGCCGGGTGGTCGAGTTCGTCCTCTAGGAACGGGAGTTCGATCGTCTCTGCGACGTCGTGAGAGACGGCCGCGCAGATCAGTCCGCCGGCGTCGGCCCGCATATGAACTACAGCCCCCGCGTCGACCGCGTCGGCCGGGTAGATGATGTCGGTCTCGCCCTCGCGATCGGCAGCGTCGTGGACGAGAACCGGTTCGCCGTGGCGGAAGGCGTCGATGGCCAGATCGACGGCACTCGCACCGTCGCTCTCGGTGTCGCTCGTGACGTCGGCCGTCGTTCGCGTCATTCGACCGCCTCCACGTTGACCGTTACCGTGTCGTCGTCCGTCAGGCCGAGGTCGTCCCGGAGTCGGACGGGGGCGATGATCTCCAGTTGGGTCTCGTCGTGATGCGTGCGCTCGGGGACGATGATGTGCGTTGGATGGGCGGTGCCGGTGTCGGCGGAGACGGTCGCGGCGTAGCACGTCGCGGGGCCGAACGTCCGCTCCTCGTCCTCCCAGCCGTCGATTGGGACCCCCGACAACGACGCCATCGCCGAGCGTGACCGAATGCTGTCCTCCGTGAGATCCACGTTGAGCGTGCCGGGGAAGGGCTCGTAACCGAGGCGGTCTGTGAACTGCTTCATATAGCCCGACAGCGAGATGTAGTGTCGCCCCTCGCCCATCCCACTTGTGACCGTTCCTTCGAGTTCGACCGTGGAGGGGTCCGTCCCCTCGAAGATCCGTCGGTAGTGGGCGTATTCGCGATGCAGAGCGGCTTCGCCCGACTCGCTAAGCGATACCCACTGCCCATCGGCGACGACGTCACGTTCGACGTGTCCGGCTTCTTCGAGACGCTGGAGTCGCCGCGAGGCGGTCTGACTCGACGCGTCGAGTCGCGATGCGAGACTGGAACAAGAGATTTTGACCGGCTCCGACCGACCGCCTTCGAGCGCGACAAACTTCAGCGCCGCCAACTCGTCGTGACCGACGGTTGAGACTGCCGATTCTGACATTATCAACACTTGGGAGCGGGCCCTGTTAAGGATAACGGCTTTGAGAAGCGTAACAGAATCGTTACGGACGAGACGGAATGGTTCCTCGACGTAGGAGTTAACTGAGAGTTGCAGTAGCCTCGTAGTAAAGGCGTCGGTGTCGGTGGGTTCCACCGGGACGAGAGCCGAGGACGAGCCCGCCTGCGGTCGTCGCCGTCCCCGAAGCGTTCGGAAAGGTCTTTACTCGCCGTTCGACAACAGCGGGTATGTTCAGAGCCTTCCGCTCCGAGGTTGAGGCCGCGGTGGCATCGGCGCTGACCGCGCTCAACCACCCGACCGACGACCTCGGCGTCGAGGAACCGCCGGAGGAGATGCCGGCGACGCTGGCCTCGAGCGTCGCGTTCCGTCTCGCCGGCGAGGTGGGTGCCCCCCCGCCGTCGGTCGCCGAGGACGTTGCCGACGAAATCGACGCCGACCACTACGAGTACGTCGCCCGTGTCGACACGCAGGGCCCGTACGTGAACTTCTACGTCTCCGACGCGTACTACGCGGATACGCTGACTGCCGGGCGGGACGAGTCGTACGGCGAACTCCCCGAGACGGGGAGGTCTGTCGTCGTCGAACACACCAGCGCGAATCCGACAGGCCCGGTTCACGTGGGGCGCGCGCGCAATCCGATTTTCGGCGACGCCGTCTCGCGGGTGCTCGAGTACGCGGGTAACGACGTCGAGACCCACTACTACGTCAACGACGCTGGCCGACAGGTCGCGGTGTTCACTTGGGCCTTCGAGACGTTCGACGAATCGGCTCTCCCCGAACCGGAGCGCGACCGTGCCGACTACGACCTGGTCCGCTACTATCGCAAGGGCAACGCATTCCTCGAATCCGCCGACGAGGCGGACGTCGAAGCGGCCGAGGCGGAGATCGCCGAGATTATGCAGGGACTCGAAGCGGGCGACGAGGACACCTACGAGCGCGTTGCGACCGTCGTCGATCAGGTGCTCTCTGGGATGCGGACGTCGCTCGAACGTCTGCCCGCGGTGTTCGACGAGTTCGTCAAAGAGACGACGTTCATCCGGAACGGCGACGCCGACGAGGTCGTCACGCGGTTGCAGGAGTCCGACCACGCCGTCTACGAGGAGGACGCCTGGCAACTGGACCTCTCGGCGTTCGACCTCGAGAAGAACCTCGTCTTCCTCCGGTCGGACGATACCACGCTGTACACGACCCGCGACCTCGCGCATCACGAGTGGAAGTTCGAGCACTTCGACGAAGCAGTCACCGTGCTCGGTGAGGATCACAAACTCCAAGCCGAACAACTCGAAGCCGCACTCGAGGTTCTGGGCAACGACACCGACCAGTTGCGACAGACGTTCTACTCGTGGGTGAATCTCCCCGAAGGCGGAATGTCGACCCGCGAGGGGACCGGCGTGGATCTCGACGACCTCCTCGACGAGTCGGTCCAGCGCGCCCGCGAGGAAGTCGAAGACCGACTCGACTCGCGGATCAGGAACGACGAACTCGACGAGGACGACATCGACCGGATCGCTCACCAGGTTGGGATCGGTGCGGTCCGCTACGACATCGTCTCGAAACAGCCGACAAAGGGAATCACCTTCGAGTGGGAGCGCGCGCTCGACTTCGAGGCTCAGTCGGCTCCGTACGTCCAGTACGTCCACGCGCGCTGTCGCGGCATCGAGAACGAAGCCGCCGGCGCGGGCATCGAGCCATCCGCCGACGTCTCGCTTCTCGACACCGAGGCCGAACGCGCGCTTCTCGAAGACGTCGCGCGGTTCCCCGTCGTCATCGAGCGCGCCGCGGCGGATCTGGAGCCACACGTCGTCGCGACGTTCGCCCGGGAGTTCGCAGAGACGTTCAACACCTTCTACCGGGAGTGTTCGGTGCTCAACGCCGACGACGACGCGGTCGCAGCCGCCCGACTCGGTCTGGTCGAGGCCGCCCGCCACACCGTCGCCAACGCGCTCGACGTCCTCGGAATCGAGGCCCCGAAGTCGATGTGAGACAGACCTCGACGGGGTCGCTCGACCCGATTACAGCAGTGGCGGGATCGGGCCGACAGTACTCGGAAGCAGTGAACCGCCGACGGCGAACACCGTCGCGGCTCCCGCGCCCAGTGCCAGCAAGAGGAATACGACGACCCACCAGAAGGGAACGCCCGGATTTTTGTCTGCCATACCGACGAATCATCGCACCCGAATAGAAGAAGGTCCCGCTTCGCCGCGCGTCACCGACGGACGACCGCTCAGCCGAAGAACCGGCTGAACAGCCCCTTGCTGCCGTCTTCGTCGGCGTCCTTGTCGTCTTCCGACGCGGCGGCGTCCGCTTCGTCCTGCTGCCCGCCCGCTTCTGACGCTCCCGACGCCGAGTCATCGCCCGAGTCGGGTTCGGTCGTCCCCTCGACCGCCTCGTCGATAGCGTCGCTCGCTTCTCCCGGTTCGTCCTCGTCGGCCAATGAGGTCGTGTACACGCTGCTTTCGGGACCGTTAGCCGCGGCCGCCCCGCTGCCGGATTCGACTTCCTCGGGTTCGGCGGGTTCGACGAGAGGTTCGGACTCGTCTTCGTCACTACTCGACAGCGTCTCGTCTCCACCTGATTCATCCACAGCGCCTCCCTCCGCCGTTTCTTCGACGGCCTCCGAGCCGAGGTCGGAGTCGTGAGACCCGGCGACGACGATGTCTTCCTCGTCGGTTTCAGCCTCTCCCGGCGGTTCCGACTCCGTCACGTCGGTTCCGACCGCCGAATCCGCTCTCTCGGGTTCCGCTGCTTTGGCGTCCGCGACATCTGGCTCCTCTGCGTCCGGTTCGGTCGCCGCAGACTCCGTCGTGTCCGATTCAGTCGCCTCAGACTCTGTCGCGTCCGGTTCTGTCATCCCCGCATCCGTCCCCGACGTGTCCGGTTCTGTGGGTGATTCGTCGGACTTTGCCACCGCAGACGCTCCGTCTTCGTCGTCGCTCTCGGCGGCTTCTCCGGTCGAATCGGCCGCATCGCTCGATACCGAACCGGGTGCCGTGATCCCATCGTCGACCGTTTCACCTGTCAGCGCCGTCGCGAGCGAGCGGAACGCCACGGCCCCTTCGCTGCCGGGTGCGAACGTCGTGACCGCCTCGCCCGCTTCGGCGGCCTCCCGGATTTCGGTGGCGTCGGGAATCGTCCCCAGCACTGTCGCGTCGAGACGGTCGGAGACGGCCGCGGCGTCTGCGTCCTCCGGACCGGCCCGTGTGAGGGCGGCACCTGCCACCGTCACGCCGAGTCGTTCGGCCACCTGGCGAGTTTTGTCCGTGTCCCCGAGCGCGTCGCGACTCGGAGTCGAGACGAGTAGCACTTCGTCGACGTGGGTCAGCGGCAGGACGGTGTCGTTGCTCAACCCCGCACCGGTGTCGAGGACGACGTACTCGTACCGGTCGGCGAGCGACTCCAGGACCGCCTGTAGTCCTTCGGGATCGGCCCGGGAGAACGCATCGAGGTCGGGCGATCCCGGGACGACCGCCAGCCCGTGTGGCCCCTCCCGAATCGCGTCCTCGATATCGATCTCATCGTCGGCGAGGACGTCGTGGAGCGTCACCTCGCCGACGGGGACGCCGAGCGTCGCCGCGAGATTCGCCATCCCCAGATCCCCGTCCACGACGGCGACACTCGATCCCGCGGCGGCGAGCGTCGCCGCGAGATTTGCCGCCGTCGTCGTCTTACCGACACCCCCTTTTGCACTGACGACTGCGTACAAACGGCCCATTGTGTTATCTGAGACTCCCGCGTTGGGGTTATAAATCTGTCCGGGGAGGTCGCCGTGCAGTCGGACAGATCGGGGCAAGAACCAGGGCACATCCCGTAGTCGCAGGTTACTTACCCGCCGGCGGGCGTATTGAACATAATGAGTGCAGACGCCGAAGAAGTAAACGAGGACCGTCGGAAGTACGAGTTCCGGAAGGTCATCGAAGAACTCAAAGATTACGAGGGTTCCGGGACACAACTCGTCACCATCTACATTCCCGAGGACAAGCAGATCTCCGACGTCGTCGCTCACGTCACCCAGGAGCACTCGGAGGCGTCCAACATCAAGTCGAAGCAAACGCGGACGAACGTGCAGGACGCGCTCACGTCGATCAAGGACCGTCTGCGCTACTACGACACTTTCCCCCCGGACAACGGCGTCGTCATCTTCTCCGGCGCAGTTGACGCCGGGGGCGGCCAGACGGATATGGTGACGCGCGTGCTCGACAGCCCACCCGAACCCATCCAGTCGTTCCGCTATCACTGCGATTCGAACTTCCTCACCGAGCCGTTAGAGGAGATGCTGACCGACAAGGGCCTGTTCGGCCTGATCGTCCTCGACCGCCGCGAGGCGAACGTCGGCTGGCTGAAAGGCAAGCGCGTCGAGCCGGTCAAGTCGGCATCGTCGCTCGTCCCCGGCAAGCAGCGGAAAGGTGGCCAGTCCGCCCAGCGGTTCGCTCGCCTCCGACTCGAAGCCATCGACAACTTCTATCAGGAGGTCGCGGGGATGGCCAACGACCTGATGGTCGCAAAGCGTCACGACCTCGACGGCATCCTAGTCGGTGGCCCCTCGCCGACGAAAGACGAGTTCCTCGACGGCGACTACCTCCACCACGAACTCCAGGACCACGTCGTCGGCAAGTTCGACGTCTCGTACACCGACGAGTCCGGGCTCCACGACCTAGTGGACGCCGCGCAGGACGTCCTCGCCGACCAGGAGGTAATGAAGGATAAAGCCGAGATGGAGGAGTTCTTCAAACAACTCCACAACGGCGAGAAAGCCACCTACGGGTTCGGTCCGACGCGGCAGAACCTGATGATGGGCTCGGTGGATCGGCTTCTCCTCTCGGAGGACCTCCGCTCGGACGTCGTCGTTTACGAGTGCCCTAACGAGCACGAGGAGTACGAAGTCGTCGACAGCCGACACGGCGATCCGGAACACGTCTGCAGCGAGTGCGGTGAGGAGGCCGAGAAGACCGACCGCGAGGACGTGATCGGGCACCTGATGGACATCGCCGAACAGCGCGGCACCGAGACCAAATTCATCTCGACCGACTTCGAGAAGGGCGAGCAACTCTACGACGCCTTCGGCGGTGTCGCGGGCATCCTGCGGTACTCGACTGGCGTCTAACCACGCACCTTTTACTGCGCCCGCCTCCGGCTCACTTCTGAAAGCTGCATCAAAAGCCCTCGGTGAGAGACATACAGTAGCGTTTGCAGGTCTTCGCTCACTCGATCGCACGATTGCGTGTGATCGGCCGTGCAATCAGTTGCAAACGCTACTGTAGTCATTCGCTGTGACCGCTGGGTCGCCGGACCACACGCTCAGCGAAATTTAGTGCTTGAGTCGTTCTGCTCCTCTGTCGTAGTTGTTCAGTACTGGGAAATTTGGATATCCATCCGACCTTCCGGCCGGTCAGTAATCGAGCAGTGTCTCCAACTGTCGGCGACGACGCGCCAAATCAGCGTGTGGATCGACGGCGTCGTCGCCGGCGAGTCGATCCACCGTCAGGAAGATGTCGGCGCCGCCCCGCTCGGCGTGATCGACGAGCGCCTCGATCGCCGCACGGTTCGTCGCAAGCGAGTCGAGGAGTCCCAGCACGAGCACGACGGCCACGCGGCCATCTCCCTCCGGGATTGCCTCGGGGAGGGTAGTCCCGTCGGGATCGGGACGCTCATTGGGGTCCTCTGCGGCTGCAGTCGTCCGGAGACAGCGCGGACAACTCCCGACGGCGGCTGACTCCTCTGGGGCGAACTCCCTGAGTCTCGGCGGCACGTTGAGGCGAACGAGCGGCCGGTCACAGTGCTGACAGCGCGGGGTCATACCGGCGATACGACTGCGAGCCGGAAAGATGCTATCGGTACTCGGGTCCCGACTCGACCGCACCGGACCGGTATCCCTATTCACGGCCACGCCCTAACTGGAGACGAGAATGGTATCCCAGGCCCGCTCGCTGGATGACCCGCGCACGCACCTCCGGGCGCTCGGCGGTACGTTCCTCGTCGTCGCGCTCGTGGTGTTGCTCGCGTCGGTCTTCGTTTCGCTCGGATATCCGCTTCTCGACGCCGCAGGCATCGCTCGTGAGAGTGCGCTCGGCTTGGCGCTGCGGAGCGTCTTCCAGTTCGTCGGCTTCGGAGTCGCTGGTGTCGGCTACCTCCTCGCCACCAGCCAGACCGACCTCGTGACCGTCCGGACCCCAACTCGTGCGGACGCGAAGTGGCTCGTCGGCGGCTTTTTCGGGCTCCTCGCGCTGTATCTGGGCGTCACGTCGCTGCTCTCAGTCTTCGGGATCCAGGGAGCCGAAAGCGCCATCGTCCAGCAGGGAAGCGACCAGCCGATCTACTTCCTGTATCTGGTCCCGGTGACGATCTTCCTCGTCGGGCCGACAGAGGAACTCATCTTTCGTGGAATCGTTCAGGGGCTATTCCGGGACGCGTACGGGTCGGTGGTCGCCGTCGGTGGGGCGAGCGCGGTGTTCGCGGCGGTCCACGTGACCTCCTATTCGGGAGACGGGCTCCTGGCGACGCTCGCGACGGTGCTGGTGCTTGGCGGCGTCCTGGCGATTATCTACGAGAAATGTCGGAACTTGGTGGTGCCCGCGGTCGTCCACGGACTG
Organism: Halobellus sp.; assembly: GCF_042218505.1. Classification (NCBI taxonomy): domain Archaea; kingdom Methanobacteriati; phylum Methanobacteriota; class Halobacteria; order Halobacteriales; family Haloferacaceae; genus Halobellus; species Halobellus sp. Next base: position 74,603 of record NZ_JBDGQZ010000047.1, on the reverse strand, counting down.
TTCAACACGGTACAGTTCGTGGCCGTCTACGCGACATCGACCGGTCTCGTCAGCGGCTTCTGACGGCTATCGTCCGTCAACAACGCCTCAGGCCGGATTCTTCCGCGCCAGTTCCGTGCCACAGATCGGACAGCGATCGCGGTTCTCCTCGAACTCTCGACCACAGCCCTGACACTGGAACGTCCACTCGCGGGTCTCAGAGATCCCCTCGCGGGCGATGATCTTCACCGAGACGTCGACGCGATTCGCGACGTTCTGCATCGCGTAATCGTCGGTGACGAGCGTCGCGTCGAGTTCGAAGGCTGCCGCGAGGAGTCGCACGTCGGTCTCCGAGAGCGTGTCGTCGTCGCCGGTCTCTCTGGCCGCCCGCTGGATCTTCTCGACGGTGCCGGCGGCCGGAATGTGCACGTGCATTCCGGAGCCTTCGTCGGCGTCGTAGCGGTACGACGCCTCCCCCTCCAGTTCCTCGCGGACCATCGGGATGGACGCAATCTCGTCTGCGGTGTGGTACTCGTGGATGAACGCGGAAGAATCGAGAACCTGCATCTGAGTCTCCGTTCGCGAAAATTACTGTTGGACCACAACGCAGTCATCGACGCTCTTCACGCGAGAGACCGGGATCGTGAACTTCTGTTGGCCCTCGTCGGTCGTCGTCTCGAATCGGTGCTGCTCCGCCCGGACGTTCTCGAACGGCGAGACGTAGAGCTCGCCGATCGCCCCCGTCTTGACGTCCATCTGGATGTTGTGCAACTCGCCGATGTACGTCCCGTTCGACGTCATCACTTCTTTCCCGGAGAGGTTCTCCGCGAGTTCGTTCGGCATACCCCACGATACTGCGCACGTCCACATAAACGCCACGGGCCGTCTGACGCGACGGTTGTGGCGCTTCTCAGGCCTGTGCACGGCCGCCGACGCGCCTGCTTCCGTCCCCGGATGACGATGGACTTAACTACAGTCCAGCAATCATCTATAGATAAGAAACTTCTCCGGGGTGATTCTCTATGTCTGACACCAACTCCGACGCCGTCGACGGGGCCGAGCCGGGCGACCTGCGGACGCCGATCGTCGCCGTTCTGGGCCACGTCGATCACGGCAAGACGACGCTACTGGATACGATCCGCGGCTCGGCGGTGAGCGAGGGTGAGGCCGGCGCGATCACTCAGCACATCGGCGCGACGGCCGTCCCCTTAGACACCGTCTCGGAGATGGCTGGCGATCTGGTCGATCCCACGGACTTCGACCTTCCGGGGCTGCTGTTCATCGACACACCGGGGCACCACTCGTTCACAACGCTCCGCTCGCGCGGTGGGGCACTGGCAGATATCGCGGTCGTCGTCGTCGACGTCAACGACGGATTTCAACCGCAGACGATCGAGGCGCTGGAGATCCTCCAGCGCACCGGCACGCCCTTCGTCGTCGCCGCAAACAAGATCGACACCACACCGGGCTGGAACCCCAACGACGGACTGCCGATCCAGACCACCTACGAGCAGCAGTCCGACAGCGCGACGAGTCGCCTCGACGAGAACCTTTATGAGATTATCGGCGACCTCTCCGAGGAGGGCTTCTCGGCGGATCTGTACTGGCGAGTGCAGAACTTCACGAAGAACGTCGGCGTCGTGCCCCTCTCAGCCATCACGAGCGAAGGCATCCCCGATCTCCTCGCGGTCCTGATGGGCCTCTCACAGCGGTATATGAAAGAGCAGATGGCCGTCGACGTCGCCGGCCCGGGCGCGGGGACGGTGCTCGAAGTGAAAGACGAACGCGGCTTCGGTGCCACTGTCGATGTCGTCCTCTACGACGGAAGTATCCGCGCTGACGACGAGATCGTCGTCGGTGGCCTCGACGGGCCGATTGTCACCGAGGTCCGGGCCCTGTTGCAGCCCCGCCCCAACGCGGAAATCCGAGTGGAAAAGCGCTTCGACAAGGTCGATGAGGTCCGCGCCGCGGCCGGAATCAAAGTCGCCGCCCCCGAACTCGACGACGCGATGGCGGGCGCGCCGATCCGCGTTGTCAGAGACCAGGACCGCGCGTCAGTCATCGACGAGGTCGAAGCCGAACTCGCCGAGATTCAGGTCTCCACCGAGGAAGAGGGTGTCGTCGTCAAGGCCGACACGCTCGGGAGCCTCGAGGCGATGGCCAACGCCCTCAGGGAGTCGGAGATCCCGATCCTCCGCGCGGAGGTCGGCGACGTTGCGCCCCGAGACATCGCTGTCGCCTCCACCGCAAACGAGGAGAAACACCGGGTGATCCTCGGTTTCAACGTCGACGTGCTCCAGAACGCCGAGGCAGAACTGGAAGAGAGCGAGGTCCGACTCTTCGACGACGACGTCATCTACCAGTTGGTCGAAGGGTACGAGGGCTACGTCGAGGAGATCGAACGCGCCCAGCAGGAAACTGTGCTGGACAAGATCGTCCGACCGTGTCGCTTCCGCATCCTCGAAGACCACGTCTTCCGACAGTCCGACCCGGCCGTCGTTGGTGTCGAAGTCCTCTCTGGGACCCTGAAGAACAATCAGCGGGTCGTGAAGTGGGCGGGCAACGAGGCGACCCGCATCGGACAACTCTCGGGGATCCAAGAACAGGGCGAAGACGTCTCGGAGGCCCGCTCGGGGTCGCGCGTCTCGGTCGCCATCGACGGACCTACCGTGGGCCGTCAGATCGAGGAGGGCGACGAACTATGGATCGAACTCCCCGAGAAACACGCGAAGATCCTCGAACAGGAACTGTCCGACGACATTCCGGCTGACGAACTGGAGGCGTTGACCGGCTATCTCGACAAACACCGGAGTCGGGACCCCTTCTGGGGCAAGTGACTAGTCTCGAACCGCAGGGCGTGAGTCTCAGCGCGCCGTCGGGGTCAGTCCGTCGCCGACAGTGTTCATCACCTGCAGTGCCGCCGAGGCCGCGAGGCCGCGAGCCACTTCGTCGCGGTCCTCGTCGGTGAGTCCAGATTCGAGGTCCTCTTCGTCGGGCGTAAATCCGGCGCTCACCGGTCGTCCAGCCGGTGGACGGACTGCGACCGTCGCTTGCGGTCCGTTCGCGCCATAGGAGAGTTCGGACCCCACCGCGTAGCCTTCAGGGAGGAACGCCTCCGTCCGGGAGACGATGCCGGCGACCGCACTACGGAGCTGGCGTACTTGCGTCGCCGAGAGCTCGACGTCTTCGGGGCGGCCCGCGTCCACGACACCCGGAGCGCCCGCGTAAGGATTGTTCCCGTTCATACAATGAGTGAAATCAGATAGGAGCACAGGCGGTTTAAAGCCGTCGGCACCCCCAAAACGTTCGTCTTCACCGCCGCGTCGCCTGGTTAGATAATCGGCTCGCTGTCGCCGTAGACGGCGAGTGCGACCGCCGTTGTGTACCCGTCGCCGTCGGCGTCGGCGGTCGTGACCGTGATCTGTTCGTCGACGAACTCCCAGTCCCGCAGACTCCGACCGGCCTCGAGGCCGACGGCGACGCTCCGACGGACGGCCGTCGGATCCTCGCCCGAGGCTTCGTAGAACAGGCCTGGTCCGGGTCCGGTCGTCCAGCCGAGCGCCGCAGAGACGGTTCCGACGCCGCCGGTCGTCGCCCGAGCCTCCACGACCGTGAGGCGCCCGCCTGCCGGTCCCAGGTCGGGCGCGGCTCCGACCTCCTCGACAGTCGCCTCGCGTGGGATCACCGACGAGACGCCCACGAGGTTGTAGTTGTGAACGTTCGCGTTCGCGAGCGCGGCGTCGTACGAGGCCATCTTCGTGGCCGCGTCGCCCACGCCGTGGACGACTCGGATTATGCTCATACGAGTACACAGCGGCGCCCCGAATAAGCGGTTACGGATCGGAACGGAAAACAGTCTTCGACGGCCTCAGTACTGGTAGGTCGTCGGTCCGGGGATCGTCGTCTGTTCCTCGGAGTCCTCGATTTTCGAGTACGCGGCGTCGAAGTCGGCCCGGCGGATTTCGGTCCGCTCGTCGCGGATCGCGAACATTCCCGCCTCGGTCGCCAGCGCGGCGATGTCGGCCCCGGAGTAGTCGTCGAGCGACGTCGCGATGTCCGCAAAGTCGACGTCGTCAGCGACGTTCATATTGCGCGTGTGGATCTTGAGGATGTGCTCACGTCCGCCGACGTCGGGCTTGGGGACTTCGATGAGGCGATCGAAGCGGCCCGGACGGAGGATCGCCTCGTCGAGCATATCGAAGCGGTTCGTCGCCGCGATGATGCGAACCTCGCCGCGGTCCTCGAACCCGTCCATCTCCGAGAGGAGTTGCATCATCGTCCGCTGAACCTCGGCGTCGCCGGAGGTCTTCGAGTCCGTCCGTTTGGAGGCCACGGCGTCGATTTCGTCGATGAAGATGACTGCGGGTTCGCGCTCGGCGGCCAGATCGAAGAGGTCCCGGACCAGCCTGGAGCCCTCGCCGATGAACTTCCGAACGAGTTCAGAGCCGGCCATCTTGATGAACGTCGCGTCCGTCTCGTTGGCGACGGCCTTCGCAAGCATCGTCTTCCCGGTCCCCGGCGGGCCATAGAGCAGTACGCCGGACGGTGGTTCGACGCCGACCGTCTCGAACATCTCGGGATCGGTGAGCGGGTCTTCGACGGCCTCGCGGACCTCCCGAACCTGGTCGTCAATGCCTCCGATGTCGTCGTAGGCGACCCCGGGCGAAGCGTCGATTTCCATTGCCTGCGCACGCGAGTCGGTTTCGTCGTCGAGCAGTTGTTGAATAGCGAACGAATCGTTGATCGCGACGCGGTCGCCCGCCTCCAGGTCGCTGTCGAGGTGCGGGGACGACTCCGTGAGCACCTCCTGGTTGTTGCCGTGTTGCTTGATAACGACGCCATCGTCAGTGAGTTCTTCGACCGTCGCGAGATACAGCGATGAGGTCTTGAGCGTCTCGTTGCGACGCTTCAACTGCTCGACCTCCCCACGTAGTTCCTCCCGGCGGTTGGTCGCTTTCGAGAGCCGCTGGTCGAGCTCGTCGTTGACCGAGACGAGCCGTTCATAATGCTGGCGAATGGCCGCCAGGCGCTCGGCCTCGGACATCTCTGGGTCTAAATCCAGACGCGGCCGGTCTGGGAGAGACGGACTCCGGGACATCAATCGAACGCATTTAGAGGTGGGCGTAAATGTGCTTTTGGGTACGCCCGGTTCCTGTCGGTTCCGGCTACTCCTCGAGCCGCTCGCGCTGGTACGTGCCGTCGTAAACGCCCTCGTGCTCGGCGGCAGCGAGAACGAGTTGTGCGACGCGGGCGCCCGCTTCGAGCCGAACCGGGTGGTGTACCTGCAGCAACCCCTCGCCTTTCCCTTCGTAGCCGGCGTCCCAGACCGCCGTGTTCAGCATACAGGAGTTGCGCATCAACGTCGAGCGTGGGTAGAGAAACCCCACGTGGTCGTCGGGAATCGAGATCGTCTCCGCGTACTGCAGGATGTACCCTCCCGGGTCGAGCGCGTAGCCGTCAGTATCTGCGTCGTCTGGTCGGTCGGCGGAAACCGCCTCGCGTTCACCGACGCGCTTCCCGTCGACGCCCACGACTCCCGATTCTGTCTGTTCCAGAACGGCACCGAGGGTGAGATCGACCCCGTTCGGTTGTACCTGTTCGTCGTCGATTGGTTCGATGTGTTCGGCGACGAACGCACCTGCGCGGAACATACCTGAGGACCCGCGGCGGACGACAAATGGGTGTCGCTCTCGGAGTCGAACGACCACCGGACGGCTGTCTGTCCGTCTCGAATTAGGTCAAACTATGTGTATAAGGGACATACCTCTGACCTCAAACACGCGGGATTTATAGTCGTAGACAGTCGATTCTCGGCTGTTATGGGACAGACGCTCACAGAAAAAATTCTCGACGATCACCTCGTCGAAGGTGACCTCGAACCCGGAGCGGAAATCGGGATCGAGATCGATCAGGTTCTCACGCAGGACACGACTGGAACGATGGTCTGGCTCCAGTTCGAGGCTCTCGAACTGGATCAGATTCAGACGGAATTGGCCGCGCAGTACTGTGATCACCAGACGTACCAGTTCGACTTCAAGAACACCGACGACCACCGCTTCCTGCGATCTGCGGCCGGCAGGTACGGCGCGTACTTCTCCCGCCCAGGCAATGGCATCTGCCACAACGTCCACAAGGAGAACTTCGCCGCCCCCGGCAAGACGCTGTTGGGCTCTGACTCTCACACCCCGACGCCCGGTGGCCTCGGTCAGCTCGCCATCGGTGCGGGCGGTCTCGACATCTCCGTCGCGATGGGCGGCGGACCGTACTACGTCGAGATGCCGGAAGTCGTCAACGTCCGATTAGAAGGTGAACTGCCGGAGTGGTCGAGCGCGAAGGACGTCATCCTCGAGATGCTCCGCCGCCTCTCGGTGAAGGGTGGCGTCGGCAAGGTCTTCGAGTACACCGGTCCCGGCGTCGAGACGCTCTCCGTACCGGAGCGCACGACGATCACCAATATGGGAACGGAGCTCGGCGCGACATCGTCGATCTTCCCGACCGACGAGGAGACGAAAGACTACCTCGCCCGGCAGGGCCGCGAGAACGAGTACGTCGAACTCTCGCCCGACGAAGACGCCGAGTACGCCGACGAGATCGTCGTCGATCTCTCGGAGATCGAACCGCTCGTTGCGAAACCGTCGATGCCGGACAACGTCGTGCCCGTCCGCGAGGTCGCTGGCGAGTCTGTCGAGCAGGTGATGGTCGGTTCCTGTACCAACGGCGGCTACGAGGACATTCTCCCAGCTGCGAAGATCCTCGAGGGTCGCGAGGTCAATATGAAGACCGAGATGATCGTCGCACCCGGCTCGAAGCAGGCGTCGGAGATCCTCGCTCGCGAGGGCTGGACCGCGGAGATGATGGCGGCGGGCGTCAACTTCTCGGAGGCGACGTGTGGTGCCTGTATCGGCATCGGCCACGTCCCCTCCTCGGATTCGGTCTCCGTTCGGACGTTCAATCGCAACTTCGAGGGCCGTTCGGGCATCGAGGACGACTCCGTCTTCCTCGCTTCGCCGGAAGTCGCCGCCGCCGCGGCGATCAAGGGCGAACTGATCGACCCGCGCGACCTCGCTGCGGAACTCGGCGACCTCGAGGCACCCGGCTTCGAACTCCCCGATCAGTACGACGGCTCGAAGACCGACATCATCGAGCCCGACGAAGCCGTCGACGACGAACTCGTCAAGGGGCCGAACATCGGCTCTGCGCCGATCGGCGAGCCGCTCGAATCCGACATCGAGGGCGAGGTCCTCCTGAAGATGGAGGACAACATCACGACCGATCATATCATCCCCGCGACGTCGGACATCCTCAAATACCGCTCGAACATCGAGAAACTCTCGGAATTCACGCTCTCACGCGTCGACGACACGTTCGCGCAGCGCTCGCTCGAAGCCGACGGCGGCGTCCTCGTCGCCGGCGAGAACTACGGCCAGGGATCCTCGCGTGAGCACGCCGCGATGTGTCCGCAGTACCTGGGCATCGAGGCCGTCCTCGCGGAGTCGTTCGCCCGCATCCACAAGGCGAACCTGTTCAACTTCGGGATCCTTCCGCTTGCGATCGACGAGGAGACCTACCAGCAGATCGACCAGGGCGACGACGTCGAGGTCGTCACGGACGTCGACGAGGCCGTCGCCTCCGGCGAGACCGAGTTCACCGTTCGCGTAAACGACGACTGGGAGGCCACCGCCGAACTCGACGCCTCCGAGCGCGAGCGCCGCATCCTCGAAGCCGGCGGCAAACTCCGCCTCACCAAGGAGCAGAACCGCAGCGACAGCGGCGGCGCAGCCCCCGCCGACGACTGAACGCGACCGTTTCGGGCCGCTGCCGCTCGTCTTTTTCGGATGATAGGGCACGGATCGGGTCATCTGAGCCAGCGGATTTTTGCCTCTTAGCGTCGAACAGTCGAACGTGGGCGACTCGAACCCCGACGAGGGGCAAACAACGGCTGGCGACACGCCGAGCGGCGGCCCGACCGACGTGTGGGTCCGTCAGGTCGAGCGCGCCGATCTTCTCGACGTGCTCAGCATCGAGCGCGCGTCGTTTTCGGAGCCGTGGCCGTACGCGGCCTTCGAGTCGGTGCTCGATGCGCCGGCGTTTCTCGTCGCGGTTCGAGCCACAGACCGGGAAGGCGGCGACATTGTCGGCTACGTCGTCGGCGATGTGATGCCGAACCACGGCCGCGACATCGGCCACATCAAAGACCTCGCTGTGCGACCCGACGCCCGCGGTGAGGGCCTCGGTCGGCGACTGCTCCGCGAGGCGCTTTTCTCGCTGTCGCTGGCCGGTGCGGTCGTCGTGAAACTCGAAGCCCGCGAGAGCAACGAGCGCGCGCTGTCGCTGTACCGCGACGAGGGGTTCGAGCCCACGCGGCGGATGCCGAACTACTACGACGATGGCGAGGACGCGCTGATTATGCTGGTCAATCTGGATGGCTGAGCGAGTCGATCGATCCGGACCAGTGACCGGAGAACCACACGCCCTTGTACGGTGACAGCTTATTACCGTCAACAATGGGCTTCGCCTGTCCGGTGTGTGAGACCCCGCAGCAGGACGCAACTCACCTTGCGAACCACCTCGCGTTCACCGCGATGGTCCACAGCGACGAGCACGAGGCTTGGCTCGACGATTACGTCCCCGAGTGGGAGGCGTTGGGCGAGGCGGAACTGGCCCCCGAGGTAGCGGCGCTGGCCTCGGACGCGAACTACGAGCAGGTCTTCGAGGACACCGCGAGCGCGCACGGCCACGAGAGCCACGACCACCAGCACGCCGGAGTAGGCGGATCGCCCGGCGGCGTAGATCCGGAGGCCGCTGCGGCCACTGGAGATGGATCTATCGACGACGAAACGCGACAGATCATCGCCGAGGCGCGCGAGATGACGGCCGAGATGGTCGAGCGCGAGGATGACACCGACGATGAAGGTGAAAGGGCGGACGGCGAAGGTGGCGAGAAAGGGGAAGACGCGGATAGCGAGGACCCAGCAGTCGCTGATTCCTCTGAGTCCGGCGCTGTGGAGTGACCGCGTACCCTGCCGAGCGACCGCATACCCAGTGCCCTGATAGCGCGTTCAGCGGAGACGGGACAGAGACGCGCTGATTCGGTGGCGAACAGCCGGCACGGCCGTCTCCCGTTCAGTGCCCGCGCCGTCGTGCCGGACAGCCGCGTTCCGGCGCAGGAGCATCCTCACCGCATACGCCGGATGGCCGCGTGTTCGTATATAAACGCTCGCGCGTCAGAGTCCGAAAACGTTTGTGCGCGAGTCGCCGACGAACGCCTATGGACACGCAGGGTGCGTTATCGCCGGAGGCACTCGAAGAAGCGCAGGCCGTCTACGAGGCCGCAGGCCCGACCGCCCAACAGGTGGTACGCGAGACGGCGAAGGCGATGGCGTTCGACCGCGAGGAGTACCGCGAACGAGTGACGAGCGAAGTGATCGAACGGGCGCGGAACGTCCTGTTCGCCGAGCGTCTGTCCGTCACCGTCGGTTCACGGGCGGCGTTCGAGGAGTGGCGAGAGGCCCACCCGACGTACGACGTCGAACTGCAAGGCAGCGACAACGTCGAGCGACTGGCCTGGCACTCCGCTCCGTTCGCCGAGACGGTCGTCGCGGTGACGTTCCAGAACGAACCCGAGGCCGCAATCGGGACGGTTCGGCGGCAGGCTTTCGGACGGATCTACCGCCCTCGATTCGAGGACGACGCGGAAGCGTCCGACGGGCCGGGGACGGAGAGCGAGAACGGAGGCGACGAATGACCGACGACGGCCGGAGACACGAACCGCTTCCCGATCCCGAATGGCCCGTCTTGGAGTCCGAGACCGAGTACGAGACCGGCTGGTTCACCGGTGGCTACGACCTCGTCGAGCAACCCAACGGAACCACCAAGCAGTACTACTGGGCCGAACTCGCCACCGCGGTCGTCGTCGTCACCGTCGAGGACGATTCGGTCGTATTCGTCGAGCAGTACCGACCGACGATCCGCGAGACCCAACTGGAACTGCCGGCTGGCATCGTAGAGGGCGGCGAGTCGTTCACGACCGCCGCGGAGCGCGAACTCCGCGAGGAGACCGGCTTCGCCGCCGACAGCCTCGCGCTCTTGCAGAAAGTCTGGTGCTCGACGGGCGTTCTGCGCCACCTGCGCGGCTACGTTCTCGCGACGGACCTCACGCCCGTCGAGCGCGATCTCGACGAGAACGAGTTCCTCTCCGTCCGGTCAATCCCCGTGGACGAGGTGTTCGAGAGGGTTCGCGAAGGAGGGACGCCGAACGACGCGACCCTCGAAGCACTGCTCTTAGCCCGCGAGGAAGGGCTGTTGTGAACGGTCGAGTCCGAACGCGAAACCCCGCAGAACGTCACCGTTAACCCCGGCGACGGCGTATCTTATGCTATGTTTGAGGATCGCCCGGACTGCGAGGAAGTCGTCCTCGCCGGCCGGTCGAACGTCGGGAAGTCGACGGTGATGCGGGAGTTGACCGGCCACTCGACGTTCACGACGGGGAAGAAGCCCGGCGTGACCCGGTCGCCGAACCACTTCGACTGGAACTCGGAGGGATTTATGTTCACGGACCTCCCGGGATTCGGATTTATGTCCGGAGTCGAGGAGGGACGCCGCGAGCAGATCAAGACCGACGTCGTGCGGTACATCGAGGGGAACGCTGACGAGATCCTGGCGGGCGTGCTCGTCGTCGACGGCAAGAGCGCGGTCGACATCATCGACCGACACTCCGGCCCCGACGAGATTCCCCACGACGTCGAACTGTTTCACTTCCTGTGGGAACTCGACGTGCCGACTGTCGTCGCCGTCAACAAGATGGACAAAGTCGACGACCGCGACGAGCGCCTCGACGACCTCTGTGACCGTCTCGGCCTCCATCCGCCGTGGAAACAGTGGCAGAACACGATCGCACCGATCAGCGCGAAGCGCGGTGACATCGAATCGCTGAACGAGGCGCTCCAGACGCACTTTCACGAGCAGAAGCGCGACGACCTGCTGAAGTTCGTTACCTGAGTCACACTCGAGTCCGACGCCGCGACCGGAGCGATCGGAAGGTGGCTCGGCGAGAAGGGATCATCACACGGGGCTGAGTGGGGGTAACCCTCGTCATCGCCACCGTTTCACTATCGGCGCGCTTCGGGCAAGAATCCCTCGCTTGCGGACTACGCTTCGATCAGTGATCGACGCTCCCGCCACAATCATTCGACGTCCCAGCGAGCGTGTTCGGCGTGCAGCTCGGCGATCTGGCTGACGTCCTCGCGGTGGACGAGTCCGCTCTCGGTCGCGACGCCGTCGACGAGTCCACCCGGAACGGTCTCGAACGCCGGTGCGTGGACCTCGACGTCTGCCGCACCGTCGTAGATGGACCCCGGCGGAGAACGCTCTTCGGCGGCGAACACCCCGGCTTCGTCGGCGTCGCTGCCTGCGGCCACGACTTTGTCGCGTGCGGCAGCGACGAACACCGGGATCCCCTGCTCTTGCGCCGCGAGCCCTAGGATTCTACTCCCGGTCTTGTTGACTACGGTCCCACCGGGCCACACGGCATCGGCTCCGACGAGTACGGCGTCGACGTCGCGGGTTGCAAGCGCGCTCGGGAGCGCCGCTTCAGTGGTCACCGTCACGGTCGCACTCGTCGTTTCGGCGGCCCACTCCGCTACCGCGACGCCCTCGCGCTCGGGGCGAGACTCGGTGACGACTACCTCGTCGAGATCGGCCGTTTCGAGCGCCGCTCGTACCGTGCCCGACCGCGAGAGGGTCGCGACACGGGTCGCTCCGTCGGCGTCCAGTTGATCCGCGGCCGTCCGCGCCGCCTCGCTGTCAGCATCGAACGAAGCGTCGAGTGCACTGATGGCTCGCTCGACCACCGCGTCGAGCGACTGTGACGCTTCGTTCATCACTCGATTCACGCGGTTGCGCACGGCAGCCATTCCTGACCGGGCGTCGCGGAGGTCGCGTGCGACCGCGACAACAGTCGCCCACTTCTCGGCGTCGGCGGCCGCGTCGCGGAGCGCTTCGAGTGCCCGAGCACCGATCCAGGTCGACCCGTGGGTTCGATCGCTCCGGACCGTCTCGACCGTCGGTCCCGTACGCCGCCAGGTCTCCCAGAGGCGCGGCACCGTCCGCCGCGAGCGGATCACCGTCGGATCGACCCACTCGAGGGCCGCGAGTTCCTCGCTCGGCGTCACCCGGCGGGTGTCGCTCTCGAAGAGAAACGGATGAACCGTGAACGAACTTTCCTCGTCGTCAACCGCGAGCGACTCACCCGCTCGAACGAACGCGAGATCGTCGCGGGTGAGCCCCGTCTCCTCGCGGAGTTCGCGCCACGCGTCGCGTTTGGCTGACCCCGGATCGCCCTCGACGTAGCCCGAGACGCCCGCCCAGTGCCCTCGGTAGGTTCCGACGGCGTCGCTCCGACGCGTCAGGAGGACCTGTCCGCGTTCCCGGACGAAACACGTGACGACGTGTGCCATCGCTGACCGTTTCGCGCCGGGCGGAAACGACTCTTTGGGTCCGGTCGTGGTCGCGACGCTTTTCAGCGACCGGCGCGCGGTTCCGGTATGGAACTGTTCGCCGTCCCCGGTCTCCCGGAGATCCGCGCGGGCGACGACCTCGCGGCGTTGATCCGCCAGCGGGTCGACCTCCGCCCGGACGATGTCGTCTGCGTCGCGTCCACGGTCGTCTCGAAGGTCGAAGACCGAAGCGCTGCACTCGCGGACTTCCCGGCGGGGCCTCGCGCCTGCGAAATCGCTGCGACAATCGAAGCACAGACCGGCGACGAGAAGGATCCGCGATTCGCGCAGGCGGTCCTCGAAGAGAGCGTCGAGATCCTGATCGAGTCGCCGTTTCTCCTAACGGAGACGCGCTTCGGTCACGTCGGCGTCAACGCCGGTATCGACCGCTCGAACGTTCCCGACGGGGATCTACTGCTGCTCCCGAAGCGACCCGCAGAGAGTGCCGCACGTCTGCAAGCCGGCCTGCCAGCCGAGCGAGTGATCGTCACCGACACCTGCGGCCGGCCGTTCCGACACGGCCAACGCGGCGTCGCAATCGGTTGGGACGGGATGGCTCCCGCCCGTGACTGGCGCGGAGAGACCGACAGGGACGGGCGCGAGCTGGGCGTCGCCGTGGAGAACGTCGCCGACGAACTGGCCGCGGCCGCGAACCTCATCGCCGGGGAGGGCGACGGCGGCACCCCGGTCGTGGTCGTCCGCGACTTCGAGTGGGGCGATCACGGCGAGAGCACCGCGCACTTCCGCGAGGTCGAGACCGACTTCGTTCGACAGGCGATCCGCGGTTGGTCGTTCGACGCCTGAGGGGCGTGACCGGGGCCCGCTGTCGTGATCGATTATTTGGTCGGGTGCTTCGGTTCGGACTCCTGCGCGCTCGATCCGGCGCCGGTGAGCAGATTCAACGCCGCGCCCGCGACGAGGTACGCGAAGTACGCCACCGTTGCGGTCGTCAGTCCCGCCCCGACTAGGAATGAGATCGCGGTGAGCGGATCGACGCCGAGGAGGACATCCGAGAAGAAGATTACGACGAGGTCGAAGACGCTCGTGAACAACTGCACGACGAAGCCGAGTATAGAGACCATATCCCCTCATAGGGCTCATCGTATTTGTGTGGCCCGGAAGCGGGCGTGTGGCCGCCGAGGGATCAGACTGCGCCTCCGGAGGGCCGACGCGCGGAACCGGAACGCGTTAGGGACGCCCCGCAGAATGAGCGCGTATGACCGACGCCGCCGACGCCCCGGGCGCGGAATCGCTCGCTGAACGGGTCCGCGACGGAGATCTCGCGCTACACGAACTCGACGATCACGCCGACGCCGACACGGCGACGGCGGCCCGCCGTCTCGTCGTCGACAGGGAGACGGGCACGTCGCTCGGTACCGTCGGCAACTACGGCTTCCCGGCCGAGCGCGCCGAGTCGAACATCGAGAATATGATCGGGACTGTCCAGATCCCGATCGGCGTCGCCGGCCCTGTCGAAGTGAACGGCGGGGCGGCCAGCGGCGAGGCGTATCTGCCGCTTGCGACGACCGAGGGCGCGCTGCTCGCGAGTATCAACCGCGGTTGCTCGGTGCTCTCGCAGGCCGGTGGCGCGAACGCCCGCGTCCTCAAATCGGGGATGACCCGTGCCCCGGTCTTCCGCGTAACCGACGTCATCGAGGCCGAAGCCCTCGTCTCGTGGGTCCGCGACAACGTCGACCGACTGACTGAGGCCGCCGAATCGACGACGAGCCACGGCGAACTCGACGACGTGACGCCGTACGTCGTCGGCAACTCGGTCTACATCCGCTTCCGCTACGACACCAAAGACGCGATGGGGATGAATATGGCCACCATCGCCACCGAGGCCGCCTGTGACGTCGTCGAGTCGGAGACCGGAGCCGAACTTGTGGCGCTGTCGGGCAACCTCTGCACCGACAAGAAACCCGCCGCGATCAACGCCGTGGAGGGACGCGGTCGCACCGTGACGGCCGACGTGACGATCCCTCGTGAGGTCGTCGTGGACCGCCTCCATACCACGCCGGATGACGTCGCCGAACTCAACACGCGGAAGAACCTGGTCGGGTCTGCGAAGGCCGGGGGCCTCGGATTCAACGCCCACGTCGCCAACGTCGTCGCCGCGATGTTCCTCGCAACCGGGCAGGACGAGGCCCAGGTCGTCGAGGGCGCGAACGCCATCACGACGGCCGAGGAGCGCGACGGTGACCTCTATCTCTCCGTCTCGCTCGCCTCGCTCGAAGTCGGCACTGTCGGCGGCGGGACGAAACTTCCCACGCAGGCGGAAGCGCTCGACATTCTCGGCATCCGCGGCGGCGGCGACCCTGCAGGATCGAATGCGGACGCCCTCGCGGAGTACACCGCGGTCGGCGCGCTCGCGGGCGAACTCTCACTGCTCTCAGCGCTGTCCTCCCGGCACCTTTCGAGCGCGCACGCCGAACTGGGCCGGTAATCGACCCGTCACAGAGGTCGCGATTGCCTGAGTTAGCCCCCGAACGGCCCGACGAGTAGCAGGGTTCCGACAGCCACCAGCCCGAGACCGCCGACGAGTAGCGACGTCTCCGGGGACGATCCGGAACCCTGTTGCCCGACTGCCAGCCCCAGCGAGGCCAGGAGCCAGCCGATGCCCGAGAACGAGAGCCCGACCCCCCGCCGGCGCTGCCCCTGGATCACCGCCGCTGCGGCCAGTAGGGTGTGTCCGGCGAGGAACCCACCTCCCGCCAGCACGAGGCGGCCGGTGACCGCCGCGACAGCGCCGCCGACGAAACACGCGCCCACGAGGAGTCGGACGGCCGTTCCGACGATGCCCGCCGTAGCGGCCCCTGTCTCTGGCATCGTCAGAGAAGCCGGTAGCGGCCTCGTGACTCGGAGGCTTCGCCGCGCCGGGCGAGTTTCTCCAGCAGCGTACGCGCTTTCTCGCCCGGAACGCCGCGTTCTTCGGCGTAGTCAGCGACCTCGTCGGCCGTCGGCCGCTCCAGCGTCCGGAGGGCGTCGCGAACGACGTCGAGACGGGTCGATCCGGATCCGCCCGGCCCCTCTGAGGCCCGCTCGCCCGCGGCCGCGACCTCGTCGGCGTCGAGGCCCGCCCCCTCGAGGTACTCGCGTTCGCCGACGCCGCTGTCGTCGATGTCGCGCTCCATCTCGGCGACGTGAGCCGTCTCCGCGAACGCTTCGCTGTTGCCGCCCTGCTTCGCGAGCAGGGCCGAGCGCGCCTGTCTGGCCGCCTCGCGGTCCTCCTCCTCGACGAACCGACGGAGTTTCTTCGTCTGGTGGGTCCGCCCGCACCGCGGGCACGTGGCGGTCTCGGCCGTCCGCGCGTTCTTCAGGAGCCAGAGGTGCTCACAGTCGGTACACCCCACGACAGCGTACATACACGCCGATTCCGCGCGATCGGATTTGAACCTTCGCCTCGCTCGCGGACGATTCTCGGTACTGAGACGCGCTCCGGTGGGCCGCCCCACCCTGGGGACTCCTCGCTCCGGCCCCACTCACTCGCGACGGGTCAGGAACTGCTCAACGACGCGGGCGGTTCCGCGCCGAATCGTCTCGCTGGCTGTCGACTTGTCCACTCCCAACGCTTCCGACAACTCCACCAGCGTGCACCCGCGCGGCACCTCGAAGTAGCCCCGTCGCTGTGCGACCATCAGGCACTCCCGCTGGCGGTCAGTCAGGAGCGACTCGTCCTCCTCGGTGTGTACGAGCGTCAGCAACTCGTATCGCCGGCCGGTCTCCTCCAGCGCCGATCCGAACGCCTCGAACTGCGCCTGTGTCGCAGTCACCTCGAACTCCATTTCACCGTCCTCGACGACGATGGGGAACTCCGGGGGGAGCGACGAGTCCCAGAGAAACGCATACAGGCTCCGTTCGTCGGCCTCGTACTGTGCGATGGTTCGTCGATCCCCGGTGTACAGCGTCTCGTAGTCAACGATGTCGGGATGGGACCGAATGGCTTCGGCGACGGGTTGTGGGTCCGTCGCTCGGACCTCGCCGAGTTCCAACGCCCGCTCGCCCATCGGAACGCCGGTCAGCAGTCGGAGCGTCGCGTCCGGAAACGACGTAGACACCTCGTGGACCCAGATGTCCTCGGGAAGCACTAACCGCAGGCGGGCACGGAGCATCAACTCCTTGTTAGCGTTCGCGTCGGCAAAAAGTGACGCCCGGGTCATCCGCGTCGTGGGGTCGAGCGCGACTCGAACGGGAGCGATGGACTGTACTGGCGTGGGTGTCACTTCGAGGCGTTGTCGGGTGATATCACACCCGAAAGTGGGCAAGACACGCCCGTGACCGTTTGCCCAGGCGGTTGGGCTCGATCCGGATCGACTCAGAAGAGACGTCCCCCGGAGAAGAGGCCTCTCCGGGGTTCAGAAAGAGAACCCGGCGCTGCCAACCCGATTCTCAGGTGAGTTCGTCGATGTTCTCGACGACGGCCTCGGCGAACTCGCTCGTCGCGAGTTTGTTGCCGCCCTCGATCTGCCGTTCGAGGTCGTACGTGACGTCGCCCTCGGAGATGGTCTTCTCGACGGCGTCACGGATGAGCCTGCCGGCGTCTTTCCAGCCGAGGTACTCGAACATCAGTCGGCCCGAAAGGATCATCGCCGTCGGGTTGACCTTGTCCTCGCCCGCGTACTTGGGCGCGGAGCCGTGGACCGGCTCGGCCAGACAGAGCCCCTCGCCGAAGTTCGCACCGGGCGCGATGCCGAGCCCACCGATCTGTGCGCCAGCGGCGTCGGACATATAGTCCCCGTTGAGGTTCATCGTCGCGATGACCTCGTACTCGCCGGTGCGGGTGAGGAGTTGCTGGAGCATATTGTCGGCGATGCGGTCGTTGACGACCAGCGTGCCTTCGGGGGTCTCGCCGTCGTGCTCCTCCCAGAGTTCGTCCTCGGTGATGACGTCCTCGCCGTACTCCTCCGTTGCGACCTCGTAGCCCCAGTCCCGGAACGCCCCCTCGGTGAACTTCATAATGTTCCCCTTGTGGACGAGCGTGACCGTGTCGCGGCCGTTCTCGATGGCGTAGTCGATCGCCTCGCGAACGAGGCGTTTCGTCCCGAACTCGGTGATCGGCTTGACGCCGATGCCGACGGCCCCGTCGTGAATGACGTCGTCGTCGCCCATCTCCTCCTCGACGAACTCTTTGACCCGCTGGACCTCGTCGGTGCCGGCTTCCCACTCGATGCCGGCGTAGACGTCTTCGGTGTTCTCCCGGAAGGTGACCATATCCATCGCGCCGGGGTTTTTTACGGGCGAGGGGACGCCGTCGATGTGGTACGTCGGGCGGACGTTCGCGTAGAGGTCGAGTTTCTTCCGGAGGGCGACGTTGAGCGAGCGGTAGCCGGCCCCGACTGGCGTCGTGAGCGGCCCCTTGATCGCGACGCGGTGCTCGCGGATCGCACTCACCGTATCGTCGGGGAGGTTCTCGTCGTAGCGCTCGCGGGCGGACTCGCCGGCGTAGAGGCGCATCCATTCGACGGACCGACCAGTCGCGTCGGCGGCGGCGTCGAGCACTTTCTGGGCCGCCGGTCCGACGTCCGTACCGATGCCGTCGCCGTGGATGATGGGGACGATCGGCGCCTCCGGTACGTTCAACTCACCCGTCTCGGCGTCCGCGAGCGTGATCTTCTCCCCAGCGTCGGGGACTTCGACCTGGTCGTAGCTCATAAACATCCGGCTCTTTCCGTACCGAGCCTAAATTACTGCCGTTATCATTCCGAGCGAACCGGCCGAATCGCAATTTCTGCCGGCCGATTTGAGGGATTGTCGGACCGCTCAGAGAGAACCAGGTGGCGGCTCCCAGCGGTCGTCTCCGACGGGACGGTTTCTTGTGTCGCGGTCGCCTTCCCGGACGTACGATGTCGGACACACCTGACGCCGAGACGGAAGATCGTCCCGACGCGGAGCCGATCACGGTCTACTCCGATTACGTCTGTCCCTTCTGTTATCTCGGCCGCCGGTCACTCGAGGCGTTTCAGGCGGGTCGCGAGACCGAACTGCAGATCGACTGGCGGCCGTTCGACCTCCGCTCGGGGAAGCGGAATCCCGACGGGACAATCGACCACGACGCCGACGACGGCAAGGACGACGCGTACTACGAACAGGCCAAACAGAACGTTCGCCGCCTCCAAGCCCAGTACGGGGCCGACGAGATGGAACTGGACCTCGCAATCGACGTCGATTCGCTTCCTGCCCAACTCGTCTCGGTCGCGATCCGAGATCGCGAGGGGTACGAGACGTGGCTCGCCTTCGACGAGGCCGTCTTCGCGGCGCTCTGGCAAGAGGGTCGCGACATCGCTTCTGCGGACGTACTGGTCGACCTCGCAACGGATGTCGGCGTGGACGCGGATGTCGTCCACGACGTGCTCGACGACGACGAGCGACGGACGGCCCTCCGCGAGCAGTTCCGGGCGGCCAGCCAGCGCGGCGTCACGGGCGTGCCGACGTTCGTCTACAAGGGCCACACCGCCCGCGGAGCGGTCCCACCGGAGCAGCTCGAACGGCTGGTCGAGGGCGTCTGAGGGACGCAGGGTCGTCGCCGGGGCCGAGGGTCAGGCCGCCGACTACACCCGCTCGCTCGCGTGAAACAACAGGTCACCTTCGAGGCGGATTCGTCCGAGCGCTCTCGGCCCGAGGTCGAGCGACTCCAACGGCTCGGCCTTGTGTTGCGTTCCGAACGACACCGAGACACGATCGCTGAACGGCCACCCACCGATCTCGGCGTCGATTTCGCTCGGAACTTCGAGGAGTTCACCGTCTTTCTGCGTGTACGAGCGTCCGTCGCGTCGGACCGCTGTTGTCGGCGGCCGATCGACCGCGAGGCTGACGAACCGCTCGCCGTCGACCCGAACGGTCGTCTCGCGGACGGACCCCTCGTCGGCGTGATCGATCGCCGCGACCTCCTTGGGGTAGTCCCAGACGTCGACGCCGAACGCCTTTGCTGGCGCTGTCGTGACTGGCATCGCCCAGACGTACCCGTTCGTCGCTTCCAGCATCGCAGAAATGTAGGGCACATTCGATGACGCGGTGTGGCTCGCCGGAACAACGACGGCGAACTCGTCGTACGGATCCAGTCCGGGAACGTCGACCGCGTGGTACTCGACGCTGAGCAGTGTCACCGCCGCGTCGCCCGTCAGCGTGGCCCGAATCGGCTCCAAACGATCGGGAAGCAACGCTGAGACCTCGCCTTTCGGCGCAGCGAACGTCGCACCCAGCATCGTCGCCTGAAGCCTGACGGGCAGTTCTACCGTGTGACCGGTCGAAATGGTCACGGACTCTTGGCCGGCCGATTCCGTCCCCTGAGCAGGTGTGTTCGTTTCCCGGCGATCGTTGCTCGACATACCCGGTGAACGGAAGCAGTGATAAAAACACCCGGGGCAGTCGCACTGTGGCCCCGCTCGTCGAGAACCGGGTTGCCGCCGGTGACTCCGAAGAACAGTGACCGAGGCTAGACCGCTTACTCCGCCGCCTCGTCGCTCTGCTCGTCCTCGACGTTCGAGGAACCGCCGTCGGCGGCCACTGTCGCCGGATCAGCGCCCGTCGGCGTCGCATGTAGCCACTCGTCAGCCCACGCGTCGATCTCGTCGAAGACGGGGCACAACGAGCGACCTTTCGGTGTCAGCGAGTAGAACGTCGCAACCGGCGCATCCTCCTCCAGCCGCCGGTTGACGAACCCCAGTTCCTGGAGGTCGTCGAGGACGCGGGACAGCGTCCGCGAACTGGCGTCGGTCGATCGCTTGAGTTCGTTGAACCGCTTTTCGTCCTCCTGGAGGTCGTGCAGGACGATCAGTCGCCACTTCGAGCCGATCTGTTCGAGCGAGTCGATCACCGAGCACGGTTCCTGGTCGGACTTCTCGTCGGGTTCTGGGGACACGAACGTCACCTGAGTACCGGTTCGTCCGCGAAGGTACAAACCCTTTCGGACTTATACTAGATAACAGAGCGATACTACCTTCGCTTCACCTATGCAAACCACTGGCATCCACCACGTCACGGCCGTTGCGGGCGATCCCGAAGCCAATCTCGCGTTCTACACCGAGGTTCTGGGGCTGCGATTCGTCAAGCGCACGGTCAACTTCGACGATACGACGACGTACCACCTCTACTACGGCGACGAAACGGGCACACCGGGTACCGCGCTCACGTTCTTCCCGTTCGACGGCGGGCGGGCCGGACGACCGGGGCGCGGCCAGGCGGTCGCGACCGCTTTCGCCGTCCCCGAGGGAAGCCTCGATTACTGGGCGGACCGCCTCACCGACGCCGACGCGACGGTTGAGGGCCGACACACCCGGTTCGGTGCGGACGTGCTCTCGTTTACCGACCCCGACGGTCAACCGCTCGAACTCGTCGCGGCCGACTCCCCGATCGATCCCTGGCCGGGCGGTCCCGTCCCCGAGGAGTACGGACTCCGCGGCTTCGTCGGCGTGACCCTGCACTCCGGGGACCCGGAGGCGACCGCGAACGTGTTGGGTCGCCTCGGGTTCACCCGCGTCGGATCGACGACGGAACCGGACGACGGAGCCGACCGCGTTCGATTCACTGCCGAGGGCGATCACGCGACCGTCGTCGACGTCATCCACCGCGGTCCGCCGCGGGGTCGCCCAGGCGTCGGCACTGTCCACCACGTCGCCTTCCGCGTCCCCGACGAGGACACGCAGTTGGCCTGGCGCGACGAACGCAAAGACGCCGGACAGTTCGTGACGCCGCAGACGGATCGACAGTACTTCAGGTCGATCTACTTCCGCGGACCGGGCGGCATCCTCTTTGAGATCGCGACAGACGGCCCCGGATTCACGATCGACGAACCGGCTGCGGAACTCGGGTCGGAACTCAAACTGCCCGCGTGGCTCGAAGACGAGCGCGATCAGATCGAGGCGTCGCTCCCGTCACTCGCTGCCGAGACCGGCCCAGCGACCACTCCAGCAACGATGGACGGAGGTGCCGGCGAATGAGTGGAGCCGACCCCCACGCCGACCAGCCGATCCGCACCGCAGGCGTCTCGCCCGAGGATGCTGACGCGGCCGTCGTGCTCGTCCACGGCCGTGGCGCGCGCGCCGACGGAATGCTCCACCTCGCGCAGGAGTTCGCCCGCGAAGGCGTCCACTACGTTGCCCCGCAGGCTCAGCGCGGCACCTGGTATCCCAACCGCTTTCTCGCGTCGATCGAGGCGAATCAGCCACATCTCGACTCAGCCCTCGTGCATCTCGACCGCGCGGTCGAGGCCGCACAATCCGGTGGCCTTCCGGCCGAGAAGGTCCTCCTGGTCGGCTTCTCGCAGGGGGCGTGTCTCGTTTCGCACTTCGTCGCCCGCGATCCGAAACGCTACGGGGGACTCACGCTGCTCTCCGGCGGACTGATCGGCGAGGAGGGCACTGCGTTCGATTTCACCGGTGACGTCGGCGGGATGCCGTTCTTCCTCGGCGTCAGCGACGACGACCCACACATTCCGATGTCCCGCGCTGAGGGGACCGTCGCCGTCTTCGAGGAACTGAACGCCGACGTGCGATTCGACCGCTACCACGGTCGCGGACACGGCATCTTCACCGAGGAGATCGAGTATCTCGGTGACGTACTCGACGACGTCGTAGACGAGTAGACCACCTGACTGGGCGGCCGCGACGACTCTCGGCTTCGGAACCTCTTTTGTATCTTCGGCCGACAGTGTTTCTATGAGCCACGGACCACTCGACGACGAGACGATGGAGAAGTACCAGGAGGCTGGGTCTGTCCTCCGACAGGTGCTCGACGAAGCGGCCGAGAAGATCGAACCGGGCGTGACCCAACTGGCAGTCGCGGAGTTCGCCGAGGACCGCATCCTGGAACTCGCCGATGGCTGTGCCTTCCCCGCGAACATCAGCGTCGACGAGGAGGCCTCCCACGCCAGTCCCGGCCGCGACGACGACACCGAGTTCGGTGAGGAGTTGGTCTGTCTCGACTGCGGCGTCCACGTCGATGGGTACATTGCGGACGCGGCGGTGACGGTCGATCTCTCGGGGACCCCCGAACTCGTCGAGGCAGCCAAGGAGGCTCTCGACGCCGCACTCGACGTGGTTGGACCGGGCGTCGAGACCGGAGAAGTCGGCGCCGCAATCGAGGACGTGATCCGGGGCTACGGCTACACGCCCGTCCTCAACCTCTCGGGGCACGGTGTCGCCCAGTGGGACGCCCACACCGGGCCGACGATCCCAAACCGGGGAACCGAGCGCGGCGTCGAACTCGAAGTCGGCGACGTGGTCGCGATCGAGCCGTTCGCGACTACCGGGAGCGGAAAGGTCTCCGAGGGCACGAACGCGGAAATCTACAGCCTGGAGAACGACCGCTCGGTCCGGAACCGCGCCGCCCGGCAGGTCCTCGATCAGGTGAAAGACGAGCACAAGACGCTGCCCTTTGCGGCACGCTGGCTGGACGGCTCTCGTTCGGAGATGGCCGTCCGCCGGCTGGAACAGCAGGGCGTGCTCCACGGCTACCCGGTGCTGAAAGAGGACGACGGCGAACTGGTCAGTCAGGCCGAGCACACCGTTGTAATCACCGAGGACGGCTGCGAGATCATCACGACGTGAGCGAGATGGACCAGGTATTCGCCCCCTGGCGGATCGAGTGGGTCGAACGCGACGACCACGAGGACACCATCGACGGCTGCCCATTCTGCGTACTCCCCGAGCGCGAGGCGGACAGAGAGAGCCGGATCGTCGCCCGCAGCGACCGCTCGTTCGTCATCCTGAACAACTACCCCTACAACCCCGGTCACGTGATGATCATCCCCGACCGTCACACCGGTGAGTGGGGCGCGCTTTCCGACGCGGAACTCCTGGATCACACCCGTCTCAAGATCGCGACCATCGACGCGCTCGACGCCGCACTCGCGCCCGACGGCGTCAACGCCGGCGAGAACCTCGGTGGATCGGCCGCAGGCGGCTCGATCAGCGATCACGTCCACACGCACCTCGTTCCGCGCTGGAGCGGCGACACGAACTTTATGCCCGTGATCGGCGACACAAAGGTGCTCGTCGAAGCCCTCGACGACACTTACGACCGACTCCACGAGGCGTTCGCGTCGCTGTCGGCGGCAGCGCCCAGCGACAGGGACGGACGGGACGATCTCGAGGAACGAGACCACGACCCAGATCCAGATCGTGCGGTTCGGCTCCGTTTCGAGACCTGATCGTCCGCTGCGCTGTCC
This sequence comes from Halobellus sp., assembly GCF_042218505.1. Lineage (NCBI taxonomy): Archaea > Methanobacteriati > Methanobacteriota > Halobacteria > Halobacteriales > Haloferacaceae > Halobellus > Halobellus sp. The sequence goes on along the minus strand of NZ_JBDGQZ010000047.1, from coordinate 50,966 downwards.
CGGTTCACGTCGCACTGTTGTGCCGTCTCTGTTCGCGTCGGTACTCTGCGCGCTGTCGTTCGGGACCGAAGCGACTTAGCCGTCCCACGGGAAGGTGCGATCAATGAGCGAGGACCGCAGACGCGTCGTCCGCCGGGTCGGGGCGGTCGTCCTCGGGGTCAACCTCGCGCTCGCGCTGGCGAAGGGCGGCGTCTGGTGGACGACTGGCAGTCTCGCCGTCGGTTCTGAGGCCGTCAACAGCCTCGCCGACAGCATTTACAGCCTCGTCGTCCTCGCCGGACTCTATCTCACAACCCAACCGCCGGACTTCGAGCACCCCCACGGGCACGAGCGGATCGAACCGTTCGTCTCGCTGTTCGTCGCGGTCGGCGTCTTCGTCGTCGGCGGCGCGGTGCTGTGGAACGCCACGACCTCGATCCTCGTGGGGTCCTACGGCGTCAACGGGGGAACCGCGGCGGTTGCGGTCCTCGTCGTCACTGCCGGCGCGAAGTACGGGCTCTACCGCTACTGCCTCCGGATCGGCGAGGAACGGCACTCACCCGCTATCGTCGCCGCCGCGCTGGACAACCGAAACGACATCCTCACTGCCGGCGCAGCGCTCGTCGGCGTCCTCGGCGCGTCCGCCGGCGTCCCCGTTCTCGATCCGATCGCCGGGGCCGTCGTCTCGCTCGGGATCTTCTACACCGGGTACGAAATCGTCCGCAACAACGTGAACTATCTGGTTGGAGCCGCGCCGCCCGAGGAACTCCGGCGGGAGATCCTCGCACGCGCGCTCGAACATCCGCAAGTCCGGGGTGCACACGACGTCGTCGCGCACTACGTCGGACCGGAGATCGACGTGAGCCTTCACATCGAAGTCGAGGGGCGGATGACGCTCTTCGAGGCGCACGACATCGAATCCGAAGTCGTCGAGTCCGTCGGCGCGATGCCGGAGGTCGACGACGTGTTCGTCCACGTCGATCCGAAGGAACTCGGCGAGTGGAAACCCAACGACGAGGCAGATCGACTCGTCGAATCCGAATCGGCTGACCGCGATAGGGGTGGCGGCGAATTCGATCCGGCGAGCGACGTTGAAGCCGACCGCGACGGCGAATCGAGGCCGGAAGACGACGCCGCTCCCGACCACTCGGCTTGACCCACCGAGAGTCGCTCGACGGAGAGATTACCTACGCGAGCGCTTCTCCGGCGACGAGAAGTTGAATCTGGCCCAACTCGGGGATGCGGAACTGGGCCTTCGCTTCGATCCACGGGGGTCGTCCGACCGGCGCAATTCCGGAGGCCTGGTCGCAGGCCGCGTTGTTGTCCACCCCTTGTGACGTACCCGTCGTACGGTGCGGGGCAGGCAGTCACCTCGCCGCAGTTGTCCGCGCCGCCGAGGCACGGGGCGTTGGCTTCGTCGTACCAGTTTTCGCCCGCCTCGACCCGGGACCGCGCGCGGTGAATGATCGGCGCGTCGGTCCGCTCGGGCGGATCGAAGACGACCACGTCGCCGCGACCGCTGAGCCGACTGTACCTGTCGGCGGCAGCGCTGGTGACGATCCCGCGGTCGTCGGCGACCGCGCCGCTGAAGCAGTCCGTTCCCGAGACCACTATCATATCGCCGCGCTCGAGTATGGCTCCACACTCGGGCTCTCGATCGCCACGAGTGGCGGCTACACACCAGCTACAGCAAAGAGCCCCGCTCCGACGACAAGCACGGTCCCGATCACAACAGCGACGTCGCGGAGGGACACCGTCGCACGCGACCGGGTCATTGACCCGCCGTCGGTGGCCGAAAAAACCCAACCGATCAGGTGTGTCGTCGTTCCCGTCTCGCACTCGGCTCAGATCGGATCGCCAAACGCGTAGACGGTCTGGTGGCTCGTCACGGTCACCGCGAACGTGTCACCTGGCTCGATCCCCTCCTCGGAGGCGTTCTGCACGATGATCTGCCGGTAGGCGTCGTCGCGGCACTTCATCGAATCGCCGGTTCCCTCTCTGACGGCCATCACCTCGCGGGTCTCGCCGACCATCGACTCGTACGCCTCCGCGACGATGTCGTACTTAAGTTCGGACATCTCCTTTGAGCGCTCCTTCTTGAGGGTTCCCCCGAGTCCCTTCAACTCGGCGGCGTCGGTGCCGGGCCGCTTCGAGAAGCGGGTGACGTTCACTTTCTCCGGACGGACCTCCCGGAAGAGCGCCATACTCTGGGCGTGATCCTCGTCGGTCTCCGTCGGGAAGCCGACGATGAAGTCCGTCGAGAGCGTCCAGTAGTCCAACGTCTCGTCGAACGTCTCGACAATCTCGGTGAACTTCTCGACGCGGTGCTGACGGCGCATCTCTTCGAGTACCGTATCGGAGCCCGACTGCACGGGCAGGTGAATGAAGTTGTAGAGTTCGTCGTGGCGGTCGAAGACGTCTGCCAGTTCGTCACGGATGCCGTGGATCCCACCGGGGTTCGCCATTCCCAGTCGAACTTTGAACTCGCCCTCGATTTCCGTACAGATCCGATCCAGAAGTTCGGGGAGCTTTCGCTCGCCCTCGTCCCAGCCGTAGACGCCGGTGTCCTGGCCCGTGATTCGAAGTTCGTTCGCTCCGGCGTGGACCAGTGCCCGGGCCTTCTCGACGTTCTCCTCGACCGGCGGGGAGTCGACGCGACCGGTCGCAAACTTCGTGATGCAGTACGAGCAGTTCGACAGACAGCCCCGGGCGATCGGCAGGATGCCGACGACGCCGTCGAGAACTGGCTCGGTTCCCGGGCCGGGCGTAGGGCACTCGCCGTTCGTGACGGCTGCGGGCACGTCATCCCAGTGGAGAACCTGCGCGTCGATCTCCTCCTCGCGGAACTCCTCGCCCTGTGCGAGGGCCATACAGCCCGTGATGATGAGATCTGCCGTCTCCGCTTCGAGTTCTTTGGCCCGACGGAGCATATTGCGCTCCGTCTTCTCGACCACCGTACAGGTGTTCATAATGGCGACGTCGGCCGCCTCCGGGCCGTCGACGGGGTAGTGGCCGGCGTCGCGGAGCGCACTCTCGATCTGCCGACTCTCGCCGCGGTTGGAGGTACAACCGTACGTCTCGATGTGGTATCGGGCCATTCAGTCACTCGTATGTACCGGATCTGCGGCCAAAAGCGCGACGATTCGGCCGACATCTCCGCCGCCGCCCGCTTAACTCCGGAGCGCCTCGACCGGCGGGTCGTTGGCGGCTTTCCACGCCGGATAGAGGCCGCTCAGCAGGCTGGCGACGACCGCAAAGCCGAAGCCGAGCAAGAGGTAGCGGAGACTCGCCCAACCGAACACGAGCGTCGCGTCCCCGGCGAGGACCTCGAAGGCGACGAGGCCGACGCCCAGCGACAGGAGCGCTCCGACGAACCCCCCGATGATGCCGAGGAAGGCGGCCTCGGCGAGGATCATCCGCAGGACCTCTCCACGGCGGATGCCGACTGCCCTGAGGACGCCGATCTCGCCCCGTCGTTCAATCGTGCTCATCAACATCACGTTGAGGATCGCGACGCTCGCGACGACCAGCGAGATCGAGCCGATACCGAGCAGCGCGAGGTTCAGCGTGTCCAGGAACGACCCGACGTTCTCCTGAATGCTCGCGAAGCTGGTGACGCTCAGGATTTCCTCGTTGCCCTCGTTGAACCGCGTTTCGACCGCGTCGGAGATCCGCTGCGCCTCGTCGCCGTCGGACGCGACGACCGTCACCGAGTCGTAGTGGTTCTGGTCTCTGAGCGCTGAGAGCGGTAAGACGAGTTCGCTGCCCCCACCGAACCCGCCGCCGCCGGACTCGATCAGCCCCCTGATTCGATAGAGTTGGCCGTCATACTCGACTGGGTCGCCGATTTCGAGCCCGAGCTGTCGTGCGGTGCTGTTAGTGAGCAATGCCCCGGAGCGGAGACGGTCAGGGTTGTCGCCCGAGGAAACCTCGTACAGGGCGCTCACCCGCGTCAATCCGGTCACGCTCACGAAACTCTCACTTCCGTCACGCGCCGTCAGCGTGGTGCTGTTCGTCTTTTCGGGGATGACGGTGGCGTCACCGACGACGTCTCGGATGCGATCCACCTGCTCTCGGGTGACGCCGTCAGTGGTGCTGTCCGTGCCGGACCTGATCGTCACCTCGTCGGCGATCCCGCCGAGATTCGACGTCGCCTGCTGTTGGATCGCGACGCCAGCCATCCCGAGCGAGGCGATGGCGACGACGCCGATGATGATTCCGAGCGTCGCCAGCGCCGTGCGGACTCGGCTCCGTCCGAGGTTCCGCCAGGCCATCCCGACGCTCGGGATTCGCCACAGGAGGTCGGTGATACTCATCAGCCGATCACCCCGTCGACGAGGTTCACCTCGCGGTCGGCGTACTCCGTCAGTTGCTCGTCGTGCGTGACCGCCACGATGGCGATGTTCTCCGCTTGTTTGAGGCGCGTGAGTTCGTCGAGGATGGTCGCGCCGGTGTCCTGATCGAGATTGCCCGTCGGTTCATCCGCTAGGAGAATATCGGGCTCGTTGATCAGTGCTCGCGCGAGGGCGACCCGTTGCTGCTGGCCTCCCGACAACTGATCCGGCGTGTGATTCAACCGATCGCTCAGACCGACACGCCCGAGCAGGTCGACCGCCCGCTCGCGCCGGTCGACGTCGGTATCCCACATCGAGGGGAGTTCCACGTTCTCGGTCGCGGTCAGCATCGGCAGCAAGTGAAACGCCTGGAAGACGAAGCCGATCCCCGACCGGCGTTCCTCGGTGAGTTCGTCTTCGCTGAAGTCCGTCACGTCGTGGCCGTCGAGGTGGACGGTCCCCTCACTCGGCGTGTCGAGCAGGCCGATCATATTGAGCATCGTACTCTTTCCCGAACCGGACGGCCCGATCACCGTCACCATCTCGCCGCGGCTGGCAGTAAAATCGACGCCTTTTAACGCCTCGATCGTCTCCTGACCGCTCTGGTACCGCTTCACCACGCCGTCGAGTTCAATGACGCTCTCGCTCATTGTCGCCAGCGGTAGATTCCGGCTCCGACGACGACGAGCGCCACGACGGCGCCCCCGATCAGCGTGAGCGGCAGTCCACCGGCGGTACCTGTGGGCCCGGCACTGCTGGGACCGCTTCCGGGGGCGGCTCGCTCGGCTCCGAGGACCGTCGCGGACGCGGGATCCACCTGCAACCGCTGGGTCTCCGTCACGCGCTCGTCGTCGACCACGTAGGTGATTTCGACGGGGATCGTCGATACCGACGCGTTCGGCGGGGTCGATGCGGTGAGTTCGAACGTGGCGAACTCACTGCCCTCGACCGCCCCGACGAAGTACTCGCCGGACGGGGCGACCGGGCGCACCGCCTCTGCCTCCGGAATCCGCACGAGGACGGACTCCGCATCCGTCGTGCCGAGGTTGGCGGCGTCACCCTCGATCCGGAGGCCGGCACCGGTCCGTGTCGCTTCGACGCTCGTCAGCCGAACGTCGCCGCGGACCGGTGCATTTTCGTCGAGATCGACGTCCAGCGTAGTGTTGTGTGTCGCACCGGCGGCCTCGTAACTTGCGGTGACCGTCATCTGTTCGCTGGCGAGGTCGTCGGTATCGAACGTCGTCGACTGGCTCGCACTGGGTTCGACGTCGAACAGGAAGTTCCGACCAATCCGTTCGCCGTCGGCGCTCGCTGTGAGTTCCACGTCGGTGAGGTTCGCGTTCCCGTAATTTGTGAGCGTGACTCTCGTACCGGAACTGTTGGCCGCAGACTCCGCCGTCAGGTCGGCCTTCACCGTCGGCTCGCTCACGTCGACGTAGATCGGGTAATTGTACCGCTGGAACCCTCCGCTGTGTCGTACGACGACGTTGACAGTGAGCCGCTTCTGACCGGGGTTCTCGAACGTCGCCGACACCGGAATCGAGACCGAGCCGCCGGGGGCGACCGCGCCGAGATTCTCTACGCGAGCATACTCGGTTGTCGTTCCGGGTTTCCGAACGTAAATATCGGTTATCGTGGCGGTCGAGTCGCTCTCTTGGAGGTTCGATATCTCCGTCTCGATCGTTACCTGCTCGCCGGTGTTCGGATCGTCCGGCGTCACCGTGACCGACGACACCTGGATTGCCGGTGCGGCCGCAGCCGGCGTTATCGCGACACCGGCACCGCTGATTACGAGTGATACCACGACGACTACGCGGAGGAGGGCTGACCAGTTCATCGTGTCTCTGGGGGACTGTGGGCGGTCGAAATCTGCTGGGCGGCAGTTGTGTGCGGACCGCATTCTGCGAACCGCAGCGGCCCGTGTTTCACCGACAAGGATGGTCGCCGTAATAAAAAGAATGCGGGTTTCGGCGATTACGATAGCGTCCCTCCCAAATCAAATCACTGTCATCGGACGTGGGGTTCCGGTCGGGTATCGTCGTTGTCGACCACGTGGGACGGATTTCGCTCGCGAACGGGTGCAGAAGCGTTACCGGACGTCCACATTCGGGACGACGTCCAGCGGGACAGTCAGCAGAAAACTGAACCACTGCCCACCGGTCGTGCCCGCCGCCTCAGTTGTTGAACATCTGGCGCATCATCGGGTGCATCTCCATCAACTGCTCCTCGGCGATCTCTTCGTACAGTTTGTACGTGATAGAGACCGTGAGCAGCAGCCCCGTTCCGGAGACGCCGCCGATGGTACCGAGCATATTCGCCAAGACGGCCAGGAGTCCCACCAGTGCACCACCGATGACAGTCACCTGTGGGATGTATCGCTCCATCACTTTCTCGATGACCTGCGGGTTCCGGCGGAATCCGGGGATCTGCATCCCCGAGTTCTGGATCTGCTTGGCGGTCGCTTCGGGGCCCATCCCCGTCGTCTCCACCCAGAAGATCGCGAAAATCGCGCCGCCGATGATCATAAACGTCAGGTCAATGAGGACCCGGACGGCGATGGCACCGGGATCCTGGGAGGTGAATCCGAGGAACCACATCCAGTCCTGTCGGGACTGGATCGGCGCCATATACCAGAACAGGCCACCGGTGACCTGCCCCTGGGTGTACTGACCGATCCAGGTGGGCATCCCCGCCCACCAGTTGTTCAGGATCTGCCCGAGGAACTGGAGGTTCGCTTGCAGCGCACGCACGAGGATCATCGGTAGGACGCTCGCGTAGATGAGCTTCACGGGGAAGCGACCGCGGGCGCCCTTGACATTGGCGTGCGAGAGCGGAATCTCGACCCGGACGCTCTCAGCGTAGACGACGATTGCGAAGATGAGAAGCGTCGTGATGAGCGCGAGAATCTGCCCCTGGCCGAGGAAGATATCCGAGAGCCCGCCGGCCGTCAGCGGCGATCCGATGTCAACGGCACCGGTGACGATACCGATCCACGTCGGGAAGAGGCCGCTCTGCCCGCCGAGACTCTGCCAACTGAACAGCCCGGCGACGAGCTGCTGGCTCACGCCGGCGATGATGAACAGGCCGACACCGGAGCCGACGCCCCACTTGCTCACGATCTCGTCCATAAACAGGATGAGGACGCCGCCGACGAACATCTGTGCGAAGATGATGCCGCGGACGCCGCCCATCCCGATGCCGAGCGACTGCGCGAGCGCCTCGCTCGGTGGCAGGAAGTTCCCGGCAAAGACCATCGGGAGCCCCGTCAGACAGATCATCACGACCACCAGTAGCTTCTGGAGGCCCTGATACAGCACCTGATCACGGGGGTCGTTGGTGTCCAATCCGAGCAGGTCGGCACCGCCGAGCAACTGCAGCACGATGCTCGCCGTGACGATCGGCCCGATCCCGAGTTGCAGGATCGAACCCTGTGACCCAGCGAGGATACTACGGAACTGCCCGTAGAAGTCCCCACCCTGGCCGCCGGTTTGTAGGCCGAACATCGTCACGTTCGTCAGGAAGAAATACAGCACGAGAATCCCGGCGGTCCAGCCGAGCTTCCGGCGGAACGGGACGTGCCCCTCCGGACGTTCGACTGACGGCATCCGCGTCAGCACCGGTTCGGCGGCCTCCTTCCATCCCATAGATTATTCCTCGTCGTTCTCGTCTTCTTCGGCTTCGGCTTCAGCCTCGGCGAGGAGTTCCTCGCCGCGTTCGGTGAGCTCGACACTGCCACCGGCGTCCTCGATGAGGTTGATCGCACTCTCGGAGAACGCGTCGGCGACGAGGTGGAGCTCTTGCCGGACTTGACCACCGCCCAGCACCTTCACGATGCCGGCGTCTTCGACGTCGTCGGCGACATCGCGTGCATCGACGTGGTACGCGTCGCCCTCGGTCTCGGCGACCCCGTCGGCCGCGAGCAGGGCTACGTCCTCGTCGATCTCACTGACGTTAACCTCAGCGACGGTTCGCTGGGAGTCGTCCGGCCGCTTGAAGCCGTGTTTCCCGATCGGTTCGTAGTTGTGGAACTCGTGTTTGTCGCGACCGGCACGGCCGCGACCGCCCCGATGACCGGCACCGCGGCGATTCTTGTGGGTGCCGCCGCCGTGCGTGCGCGAGCCCCGCTGGCGTCGTTTCTTCGAGGTCATCGCATTGCCTCCAGAAGTTCGTCGATTTCCTCGGTGTTATGCTTTCCGAGCTGACCTCCTTCGGTTGTCGGGTGCTTCTGGCCTCGGTGGCCGCCGCGCGGCGGGTGCAGCCGGAGAACCGGCGAGAGGCCCTGCTCGCGCAGTGTGGTTTCTTCTTCGATGAGCGCCTCGGCGAGCGACCCGAAGTCGTCGTACTCGGTGTGCTCGGCCAGCCACGCCTCGTCGACGTCGGCATCGCCCGAGTCGGGCTCCACGCGTGTGCGGAGGATGGTCTCGACGGCGTCCACGCTTGGCTCGCCGTGTGCGACGTACTCGTTAACTTTCGTGATCATCCCGCGGTACGTCTCCGTCTCCGGGACGAACGCGCAGTGATTCACGCGGTGGATGTTGAGCATTTTGAGTGTATCGTGCACGTCAGTGCTCATATTGACCTCGCCGCGGAGTTGAACGATCGCTTGCATCACTCGTTGACCTCCGCTTCCCGCTGCTTGGCCGCGGCGCGTCGAGGCGTCCGCGACTGTGAGGCGTTTTTCAGCGCGTTGTACGTCGCTTTCGCGAGGTTGACCGTCGTCCGCGTGTTCCCGTTCGAGCGGGTCCAGGCGTCCTGGACGCCCGCCAGTTCGAGGATGTTGCGGACGGTCTCGGCCGCCGCGAGCCCGAGTCCCTGCGGGGCGGGCATAATCTCGACGGTGACCGAACCGGCCTTGCCCTCGGCCTTCCGGGTGAGGGAGTTGACGCCGCCGGCGGAGTCCTCCCAGGATCCCGAGCCTCGGTCGACCGAGATGATGTTCAGCTTCGCGACGTCGATCGCCTTCTGAATCGCGGAGCCAACCTGGTCGTCCCGTGCTTCGGCGTAACCGAGGTAGCCGTCGCGATTACCGATTGCGACGACACAGCGGAACTTCACCCGACGGCCGGAGTCGGTCATCCGCTGGACCATATTGATGTCCAGCACCTCGTCGTCCAGCCCCGGAAGGAGCTGATCGACGAGTTCCGGCTCTTTAAGTGGCAGTCCCGTATTGAGGGCCTGCTCCATCGAGGTCACGTCGCCGTCCTGTACCATTCGGCCGAGCCGCGTGCGCGGCGTCCAGCCGTTGTCGTTGCGTTGGCTCATACGTCCTCCTGCAGTCGTTCGAGCACATCGTCGAAGTGCTCGGGTAGGTTCGTGGCGTCGAAGTCCCCCGAGTAGAGGGGCTCGTCAAGCTGTTCGGCGTACTCGGCGATGTGTTCGCCGCGGTTACGCGACCAGTCTGCAAGCACCGACTCGTTGTGCGGAATCTCGAGGCCAGCGTCTATTGCTCCTTCCTGCACCGCGAACACCTTGTTACCGGGCGTCGCAGTGTTCAGTCCGATGTCGAGGACGGCCTCGTCGAGGCCGGCCTGGCGGGCTCGCGTTCCAGCGAGGAATCCCGTGAGATACGCGCTCGGAAGGTTCCCAGTGGGAGCCTCCCAGCCGTATTCGGCGAGATCCTCGGAGGACGCGGCCGCGTGCGTTTCGTCTCCGTCGGGTCCGGGGGTGATCAGCTGCGCCCTGATGTGACTGTTGCTCACGCGAGCAACGAGGCGGGGCTTGCCCGATTTCAGCAGGCGCAACCTCTGATGGTAGTCCGTCCGGACCTCGCGGCGACGTCGCATCGGCACCTTGTAGCGTGGTCCTGTTGCCATTATTCTATCTCTACGTTGTAGTTGTTCTGTAGGTATGCTTCGAGCCGCGCCACGTCATCGAACTCGCCGCCCGACGCCTTGTTGTACGCTTCGCGGTACTGCGTCGGTGTGAGCGGTCCGTCGTCGCGCAGTTCCTTCAGACGACGACGCTGTGCGCGGATGCGGCTGACCCATTCGTCTTTCGAGTTCTTCCGGCCGCCGGACCGCCCTTTGCGGGAGCCGGGGCCCTTGCGGTGGCCGTACGCGCGCTTCGCTGCGCGCTCGCGAGCGCGACCCTTGGAGTTCCCTTTCGCGTCTTTGGCGCGAATAGTTCCCTCATCGACCAGGTCACGGATGTCCTCGCGGGTGATGGCGTCCGCAATCTCGGACTGTTCGTCGGGATCGAACCAGACGCGGTCCTTACCGACGTCGAGAACGTCGGCGGCCATACGTTTCTGTGCTTTCAGATCCGTCATTACTCTTCGACCTCCACTTCGACATAGGTCGGATTGAGGACGCGGATCTCGCGGTCCTCGGCTGCCTCTTCGATCTTCTCACGCTTGCGCCCGCCGACCTTCGAGGCGATGCGGACGGCCTGCGTGTCACCGTCGACACCCTCGAGATCGTCGACGTTGTGGACGCGGACCTCCTCGAAGCCCGAGGGGTGGAGTCCGCGGGCGGCCTTCGGCGAGCGGAAGCCCGCTTCGACCATATCGCCCTTCCCTTTGATGCCGCGGCGCTGCTTCGAGAGGTTGCCGCGGGGTTTGCGGTAGGATTCGGGGACGCGTTTCTTCGCGTGGTACTTCTGTCGACGGAACGCCGGCTTGCCCTCGCGGTGCTTCTGGCCGAGTGCACGCGCCGTCTCGTCGTCGAGTTCGGGCGTCTTGTCGGCGTAGCCGCGGGGACGAAGTTCCGTTTCGACCTCCTCGTCGGCTTCTTCGTCCTCGCTTTCGTCTTCGACTTCGGCCTCGGTCTCTTCGGCGACTTCGAGTCCGCCCACGTCGGCCTTGATCCGGGCCGCCAGGGCGTTACCGACGCCGTCGACGTCTGCGAGTTCTGACTGACTCGCTGCCTTCACGTCGTCGACCGACTCGTAGCCGGCCTCACGCAGCGCGTCGGCCTTCGAGGGGCCGACACCGCTGATGTCTTCGAGCGACTCGATTGCGTCGTCGTTCTCGGCTTCGACGTCTTCATCTTCGGACATTTCAGGCACCTCCAGTTTGCGGCTTCTGCGTGATGTAGACGCCGTCCTGGAAGACGCGCGTGTCCTTGTCCGTCACGCGAGTGAGTTGTTCGATGTCGGCGGCGGTCTGCCCAACGTCCTCTTTCGAGGGACCCGTCAGGGTGACCACTTCGCCGTCGACCTGTACGTCTGTGTCTCCGCGGATCGGCGTCCGTCGCGAGGACTTCTCTCCGAGGAAGTTCTCGATGACGACTTCGTCGCCATCGACGTTGACCTGCATCGGGAAGTGGGCGTAGTAGACTTCCATCTCGTACGTCCAGCCTTCGGTGACCCCGTGGATCATATTCGACACGTGGCTCTCGAAGGTCCCGACGGTCGCGTTCGTCTTCGCGTCCGATTCCTCGGACTCGACGACGACGGTGTCGCCCTCGACGCTGACGCTGACGGAGGGGTACCACAGCGTCCGCGTGACGCTGCCGTTCGGCCCCTCGACCGTCAGATCGAGGTTGGAGACCTCGGCGGAGACCTCGTCCGGAATCTCTATTTCTACTCTGTTCATTGTCTCAGTACACGTAGGCGATTACCTGTCCACCGATGCCCTCGTCGCGGGCGTCGTAGTGGCTCATAACGCCGTGGCTCGTCGTGACGATGAGCGTCCCGTAGTCACGGGCGGGGAGGTATCGCTTCTCCCACTTCTCGAACTCGTCTGCGCCCGCAGAGTAGCGGGGCTTGACGGCACCACATTCGTTGATTGCGCCGTTCAGTTCGACCTCGAATTGGCCGGCTCTGCCGTCGTCGACGAACTCGAAGCCGTCGATGTACCCACGGTCGTAGAAGACCTCGAGGACGGAGCCGATGACGTTTGAGGCGGGCTGTATCTCGTGCGACAGGTGCCCGACGCTCTCGGCGTTGTCCACACCGGCGAGCGCGTTGGCGAGTGGATCGTTTCCTGCCATAATTATCGGTACTTCTTGAATCCCATCTCGCGGGCGACCTCGCGGAAGCACTGGCGGCACAGGTAGATCTCGTACTTACCGACGAGACCCTGATTTCGGCCGCAGCGACGGCACTCGTGGGTCTGTCCCGTGCGCCGACTCGCGTGCTCGCCCGTCTGTTCTGTTTCTGATTCGCTCATACGTCTGTGACCTCTACGTCGAAGGCGTTCTCGAGGAACGCGATGGCGTCCTCGGGTGTCAGTCGGTGCGCCTGTGGGATCGAACGCGACGCCTTGTCGCGCTTTTTCACCCGGTAGCCCGGGCGAACGAGGTTGACCGTCACGTCCAGCCCGTAGATCCCGATCTGGGGATCGTACTCTTGGGAGGGGAACTCGGTGTGTTCCTGGACGCCGAAACTGAAGTTGCCTGTGTCGTCGAACTGCCGCGCGTTGAGATCTGCAATCGGCAGCGCCGTCTCCAGGAACGATTCGGCATCGTCGCCGCGAAGAGTGACCTTCGCGCCGACAGGATCACCGGAGCGCGCACCGAACTGCGTTGCGGCGCGCGTCGCCGTCGTTCGGACGGCTTCCTGCCCGGCGATCTCTTCGAGGATCTCCTCGGCGTTCGCGAGTTCGCGACCGCCCTCGCCGACGCCCATATGGGCGACGACCTTCTCGATCCGAGGCTCGCGCATCTCGTGGAACGACGCTTCGCTCTCGCTCATTCGTCGTCACCTCCGTCAGCGTCGGATTCGGCGGCCGTCTCGTCGTCGATGGCCACCGTGTCGTCGGCCTCGTCGTCGTCGACGAAGTTCTCGTCGATCACGACGACGTAAGCTTCGATTGTCTCGAAGGCCGCGTCGTCAGTATCGACGATGACGGTGTTGTCGCCGCTTCCGGCCGTCACGGTGATCTCGTCGATCACGCCGATCTCGCCGGAGTGCGACCCGTCGACGGCAGTGACCAATGCGCCCTCCTCGTAGGGGAAGTGCGCAACGATCTCTTTGTTCTCGTTGTCGATGACGAGCGAGTCCTTCGTGCTATACTCGCTTCCGTCTTCGACGCGGAGGTTCGCGCCGTCGTGCAGCGTCAGTTGCGTCTCGCCGCCCGAGACCAACTGCTTGCCGACGATCTTTCCGAGGCGGCTGCCGGCTGCGTCGGCGTCGATCGGGGTCAGCGCGAGGCGTCCGCCTTCTTGGGGAAAGACGCGGTAGTACTCTTCGCGCTCGGTGAACGCGAGGATGTCGAACATCCCCACCGGGCGCTGCTCGTCGGAGATCTCGTCGCCGTTGACGAGGACTGCGCCCTCGTTCAGTGCGTAGCGGGCCTCCTTCTTCGAGTCGACGTAGCCGAGCACGTCCCGAAGCAGGATGAGAAGGGGAACCCCGTCCTCACCGTGCGGGCCCGCGCCGGCCTTGACCGTGAACGTTCCCGTCTTCCGCTCGACGGGCCAGGCGTTCGGTGCCGACAGTCGTTTCTGGTGTCGGGTCATTCGTTATCCTCCGTGAGTCGCGCCTCGCGGCGGTCGTCTTCCAGGTCCAGTGCCGTCACGCGGAGATTCGACGCGTCGAGCGGCCGCGGCACTTCCTCGCCGTCGGCCTTCTCGATCGTCACGTCCTCGACGTGCACGACGGTGTCGCGGAGGTCTACCTCGACGACTTCGGCTTCTGTACCGGCGTCGTCGCCGCGGAGCACCTCGACGGTGTCGCCCACGTTGACGCGGACGTTGCGCTGGCCGTACTCCTCGCGGAGTTCGTCGGACAGCGTCGATCGGACCTGATCCTGCCGCTCGTGTAGGGGCGCGTTCTGCGTCCGTGTTCGCTGTTTGTGTGGTTGTTTGGTCATACGTTACACCTCAGACGATCATCGTCGCCGTGGAGGCGATGCTCCCGAAGCGCTCGGCCACTTCGCGCGCGATTGGACCCTTGATCTCGGTCCCGCGAGGCTCCTCCATCTCGTCGATGATGACGGCGGCGTTGTCCTCGAACTTCACGCGCGTCCCGTCAGGCCGGCGGATCGGTTTCCGCTGGCGGACGATGACGGCCTGCAGCACCTGGCGGCGCATCTCCGGCGTCCCTTTGGTCACCGAGACGGTGATCTGGTCGCCGATGCCCGCCTTCGGGTGTCGGTTCTTGGTTCCTGAGTAGCCCTTCACGCTGATGACCTTCAACTGGCGTGCGCCAGTGTTGTCGGCGCACGTGATGAGCGAGCCTCGTTCGAGGCCTTTGGTGACGTCGGCTTTCAGCGCCTCCATCACTCCTCACCTCCGAGGGTCTCGACCACGACGTGAGCCTTGGTCTTCGACAGCGGTCGGGTCTCTGCGATGCGTACCGCGTCGCCTTCCGCGAGATCCACGCACGGGGGTGCGTGGGCCGGAACGCGACTACGCCGCTTCATAAAGCGGTCGTACTTGGGAACGTGAACGTCGTATTCACGTTCCACAATGACGGTTTTCTCCATATCGGTGGAGGCGACCGTGCCCTCGAGCGTCTGTCCCCGCACGGAAAGTGTCCCGTGGAACGGACAGTTCTCGTCGGAGCAGGCCTCCTCCGGTTCTTCTACGTTCAGTCCTATCGCCATAGTGTGTCACCTGCCTTTTCGGTCCGCAAGGCGGGTCGTGAGAGCAGTCGTGTGCCATCCACCGTAACGTAGGCCGCGCCCTGGCAACGGCCAGACTGACCGGCTTCCAATCCGCCGGCAGTTTCCGACCGAAGTTCGGACGCGGTCCCCGACGCCTTCGCAGCGTCGGCGGCTTCATCTGTGCGTTCGTGTCCGCGTTCGTCGTTACCCGCTCCGGACGGGTCGTCCGGGGCGGGAAGCTCGAACTCCAGCGTGGAGCCCTGCTTCGGCACCTGTTTCACCCGAGTCGAGCCGTCGTCCGCGCTCTCGGCGGATGAGGCGTCGCTCTCGCTGACGTCGACGTGTAGGGTCTGCATCGTCTCGACGACGACGCGGCCTGCGGTCCCGACGAGGTCGGAATTGGGCGCGTCGACGACGGCCACGCGGAGGCCGTTGAGTTCGTGTCGTGTCAGTGTCTCGGGTGTCAGTGCCATCGGGATCTTACTCCTGGTCCGCGTCGAAGTCGCCTTCTTCCTGTTGGATCGTCTTGATCCGCGCGATCGTCCTCTTCAGTTCGCTGACGCGCCCCGGGTTCTCCGGGGCACCGCCGGCGGCCTGAACGGCCCGCGTGTTGAGCAGTTCAGTTTCGAGCTCCTCGAGCTCGGCTTCGCGCTCTGCGGCCGTCATATCGCGGATCTCTTCGGCGTAGAGGATCGCCATTACTCCTCACTCCCCTCGTCGGCCGCTTCCATCTCATCGAGGAGTTCTTCGGCCTCGGCCTCGACGTCCTCGTCGAGTTCGTCGAGTTCCTCTTCGACGTCGGATTCGGTTGGCACGTCGACGTCGTCGTCGACGTCCGCAGTCTCGGTGGACTCTTCGACGACCTCTTCGACGACTTCCTCGTCGATGACCTCTTCAGGCGTCTCGTCGGGAACCTCGACGTCCTCGTCCTCGCCGACGTCGGGGATCTCTTCGGGTTCTTCCTCGAGGAGTTCCTCGACGCCTTCGCTCTCTGCAACCTGCTCGACGGGTTCGACGTCCACGTCCTCGTGGATCTCGAAGTCGTCGGGCAGTTCTGCACCCGGCGGGATGATTTTCACCGTCACGCCGATCGTGCCGAGTTTCATCACGGCGACGCCCTGCCCCTCGTCGACGATCTCCTGGGCGGGTTCGCCGTTGTGCTTGATGTAGCCACGGTTGAACTTCTCGACGCGCGAGCGCGCGCCGGTGACCTTCCCGCTCAGGACGATCTCGGCGCCGAGTGCGCCGGACTCCATAATGCGGTCGATCGTCGTGTGGCCCGCCTTGCGGAAGTACCAGCCACGCTCGAGCGCGTTGGCCAGCCGATCCGCGACGATGCGGGCGTTGAGGTCCGGTTCGTCGACCTCCTGCACGTCGATCTGGGGGTCGTCGAGGTCGAATCGCTCTTCGAGTTCGCGGGTGACCTTCCGGATGTTCTTTCCGCCCTTGCCGATGACCATCCCGGGCTTTTCGGCCTTCAGAACGATCTGGGTACCCATCGGAGTCTTCGCGACGTCCATCCCGCCGTAGCCGGCGCGACCGAGTTCGTCAGCGAAGAACTCGTCGATCTGTGAGCGCTGCAGTCCGTCTTCGATGAACTGGTGTTCGTCGGCCATTAGACTTCGACCTCCTCGGGTTCTTCGATGATGAGTTCGACGTCGCACTCGACCGTGTTCCACGGATCGGCGCTACCGAACGCCCGGGGCTTGCGGCCCTGGCGCTCGCCGACCTTGTGGGGGGCGACGTGTTTGATGACCATCGAGCGGCCCTCGAAGCCCTGCTCGTTCGCGTTCGACGCGACGTTGTGCAGGAGTTCGAGGAACGCCTTCGACGCCTTCTCGGGGTACCGTCCCGCGTCCCAGCCGTCGATGTCCGAGCGGTGACCGACGCCGGTGTTGTGCTGCCGGAACGGTACGGACTGCTTCTTGTCGATGACGTCTTCGAGGTAGGATTCGGCGTCTGCGACGGTCATCCCCTTGATCTCGCGGGAGACGGCCTTGCTGTGCTTCAGGCTGATGGGCCGCTCGCGGAGCATTCCCTTGGCGGTGGTCTCCGGGTCGGCCTCGACGCTGTAGTTGATACCCATAGGTTATTTGAGCGGCACGAACTTCGAGGACCGGGTCGCGCCGATTCCGGCCTGCCCGTGTTCGACCGACGTCCGGGTCAGCTGGAATTCGCCCAGATAGTGCCCGATCATCTCGGGTTCGACGCGGACGCGCTCGAACGACTGCCCGGTGTATACCTCGAACGTCTTCTCGACGAAGTCGGGAAGGACGGGCATATCTCGGAGGTGCGTCCGGATCGGGTCGTTGGCCGTCTCTTGGACGCCGGCCTCGCGGGCCTCCTCCAGCAGTTTCTCCTGCTGGATGGAGAGTCCTCGGTTAATGGTTCGCCGCTGTCGAGCGGGGAGCAGTTCCGCGACCTCTTCGAGCGACATCTCCTGCAGCTCGTCGAGCGTGTAGCCGCGGTAGGTGAACTCACCTTCGCGGCCGGTACGGTATTCCGAACTCATATTAGTCCTTGCCTCCTTTGCCACCGCGACCGGTGCGCTTCGAGGCGATGTCGCCGACTTTCCGTCCCGGCGGGGCGTCCCGCGAGACGGACTTCGGCTGTCCGGGGTGCTGTCGGCCGCCGCCACCGAACGGGTGGTCGACGGCGTTCATCGCGACACCGCGAACGCGCGGCCACTTGATGCCGCGGGCTTTCATCTTGTGGTGCTTCTTACCGGCCTTCACGAACGGCTTCTCCGTTCGACCGCCACCGGCGACCACGCCGACCGTGGCGCGGCACTGCGGGTTCAGCCGCTTGACCTCCCCGGAGGGGAGTTGGACGACCGCCACACGGCGGTCGTGTGTCATCAGTTGCGCGCTCGTTCCGGACGCGCGGGCGAACTTCCCGCCGTCGCCGGGTTGGCGCTCGACGTTACAGACCGGGACCCCTTCGGGGATCTCAGCGAGCGGGAGCGTGTTCCCGGGCTTGATCTCTGCGCTCACGCCGACCTGAATTGTGTCGCCGACGGCGACGCCCTCGGGTGCGAGGATGAGGCGCTGGTCGCCGTCCTCGAATTCGATGGCGACGACCGGCGCGCTGCGTGCGGGGTCGTGTTCGATGTCGACGACCGTCCCGGAGACGGTGTCGCTCGATTCAGCTTTCTTGTGCGAGAGTTCGGCCTTGTAGCGGTGTGACGGCGCCCGGAACGTGGACGTGCCGCGGCCGCGACGTTGACCTTGAATTCGTCGTCCCATTATCAGAACACCCCGATTCGTGAGGCGACTTCCTGCGCGTCGTCGTCCTCGTGGAGTCGGACGGTCGCCTTCTTTTTGCCCTGCGGTGTCACCTGTGTGTTGACGCTCACGATCGACACCTCGTAGCGGGATTCGACCTCGTCGGCGACTTCGCGCTTCGTGGCGTCGAGGTCGACGATGAACTGGAGTTTGTTGTCGAAGTCCATCTCGTCCATCGCCTTCTCGGTGACGAGCGGATGCTCGATGAGCGAACTCATCGCGAGGCCACCTCCTCGACTGCGCTCTCGGTGAAGAGCGTGAGTCGGCCGGCCTGCGTGCCGGGCGCGAGGTCTTCTGCGCTCACGTCGGATGCGGTGACCACATCGGCACCGGCGAGATTCCGCGCCGCCTTTGACGGCTCGTCGCTCGTGACGAAGAGGATCGATTTCGGTCGGGTGTACTTCCGCCCACGGGCCTTGCCCTGACCCGCCTTGACCTTCCTGTTCTCGTCGGAGCGCTCGATGTCGGCGTGAACGCCGAGCGCGTCGAGCAGTTCGACGACCTCTCGCGTTTTCACGAGGTCCTCGAAGTCGTCAGCGACGACGAGCGGGAGATCGACGTCGTCGTCGAACTGGTGACCGCGCTCGCGGACGAGTTCTTCGTCCGTTGTGGCGGCGAGCGCTGAGCGAACGGCGAGCTTCCGCTCTTTGTCGTTGATATCTTTACCCTGGTCTTTCTCTGCCTTCGGCGGGTGTGCCTTCCGACCTCCGACCGTGTGCGGAACGCGTCGTGCACGCCCGTTCTCGCGGGGATCGTGCGACATCCCGCGGCCGCTGCCGAACGATTCGGCCGGAGTTCGAAGCCCTGCGAAGGGATCGGCACCGTACGCCTGTTTTCGGTTGGCCTGCGCGGCGACGACAGCGCGCTCGATGAGGTCCGGACGGAAGACCGTCTCGAAGACCTCGGGAAGGTCGAGCGTGCCGGCGTCCTCGCCGTCCAGGTCGCGAATTGTTGCCTTCATTGGTTAGCCCTGATTCGATTCGGTCGACACATAGCGCACCTCGGGATCGAGGCGCGGTTGGTCCTTCGGTCGGACGGCCGGACGGAACCGAAGCAGGCGCTTGTCGGGGCCCGGGAGCGAGCCCTTGACGAGCGCGTACGGTCCGTCGACTTCGCCGTAGCCGACGAAGCCGCCGTCGACGGTCGGTTCACTGCCCTCACCGATGTCGATGAGGCGCTTGTTCAGTTCTGTCCGCTGGTGGTAGCCCGTCTGCCCCTGCTGGGGAACGGTCGAGCGCACGCGAGAGGGGTTCCACGGACCGAGGTTACCGATCCGGCGCCGCCATCCCTGGCGGGCGTGTTTGCCCTTCCGCTTCTGGACGCCCCACCGCTTGACGGGGCCCTGTGTCCCCTTGCCCTTGGTGACGCCGGCGACGTCGAGATACTCGCCGGCGCGGAAGACGTCGGCCATCTCGTGTTCGCCGCCGTTCTCGAGGAGTTCGAGTCCGAAATCGACGCGCTCGTCGACCGAGCCGCCGCCGATTCGGGTCTCCATTACGTCGGGCTTCTTTTTTGGTACGTTCTTCATCCCGCCCGGAACGGTGTGGGTGATGAGTCGGACGTCGTCGACGTC
Organism: Halobellus sp.; assembly: GCF_042218505.1. Lineage (NCBI taxonomy): Archaea > Methanobacteriati > Methanobacteriota > Halobacteria > Halobacteriales > Haloferacaceae > Halobellus > Halobellus sp. The sequence continues at coordinate 31,307 of NZ_JBDGQZ010000047.1, read as the reverse complement.
ACCGGCCTCCATCGCATCGCGGAGGTCGTCGGCGTCGCGCTCGAAGGTGTCCTCGTTCGGGAGGTCGAGGATGCGGTCGAGGTCTTCGTCGAACTCACTGGCCCACACTTCCGTGAGGGGCTTTGCACCGTACGGTGTATCTTCGTAGGCTCGAAGGGCGACGGCGCGCATCAGTGGCGTCTCGACGACGGTCACCGGCACGGCCTCCTCCATCCCTTCACGGGGGGAGTTGGCCTCGTCGTTGACCATCATCACCTGGGTCATCCCGGCTTTGTAGCCGGCGAAGCCCTGGAGACCGGGCGCGCCCTCGTCGTCGGGCCACGACCGGATACGTGGGACTTCCTTGGCCGCACGCTGGCGCGGGCTGAAGCCCATCGAACCTTTTCGTGGTCTGTTTGGTTGTGGCATATGATCACTCCGTGAGTGTCAGGGACGCGAGCGAGGCGAACATCGCTTCTTCGGTTCGCACCGTCTCGCTGCCCTGCCGCGGAATCGTATTTAGCCAGAGGTCGAACCCCGGACCGTCAACGGGTTCGACCGTATCCTCGAGGGTGATGTCGAGGATAGCCGGAAGCCCGCGGCCTGGTGACCCGAATACGACTGTCGCCCCCTCGCGCTCGATGCGCGAGGCGAGTTCCGGCAGCCGTGTCGTTGTCAGTGCCTCGCCGAAGCGGGACGTCGCGATTCGGACGCCCGCGTCGGCGCGGCCGAGTGCTTCCTCGAGGTCCGTCCGGGACACGTCGAAGCCCGCGAGGGGCTCATCGACGATCCGCGCACGGACCGGTTCTCGCGAAGAGATCCTGATGGCGACGCGTGCTCCCTCCGCGACCTCCATCGACGGAGGCACGTGGAGAGAGACCGGGTGTTGCAGTTCGCAATTGACCCGAACGCGGCCGTCAGGTCCGACCTCGGTCACGATTCCCTGTGTTAACGACCCCGAATCGGCTGACTCGGAGCCGGTCGTAGACGGGACGCGGAGGGGCGGCAAAACACCGACGTACTCCAGTTCGTCGCGTCGCCCCCACAGGTCCTTTCGGAGGTGTGGTGGCGTGGCAGCGTATCGAAGCACCGTTTCGACGAACTCGCCCCCGAACCGCCGTTCGCCTTCCCAATCGGAGAAGACGACTAGGCGGTCCGCCCGGAACACCGTCGCCGCACGGGCGACGTAGCCGAGTTTGCGAGTTGCCTCGCGCTTGTCTTCGGCTTCCCGGACGAGAGAGGACGGCACGAGTACGGTCAGCGTCATACCGATCCCTTCAGCGTCACGTCTAGACTGTACCACTAATACCGGAGGGGACGGTAAAAGAGTAGCGAAAGCTCGCGGTGGGTGTGAGGCCGTCACACTCCGGTTGGCGGGCGTTTCGTGCTCTGGCAACCGTGGTACGATACCCCACGCCATCGTCCGGTTTCCCTCCGATTCGCAAGTCTTATTTACGAATCTCGCATCGCTTGAGACGCAGACGAACGCACTACGCGCTGGTAGTGTAGTGGTATCACGTGACCTTGCCATGGTCACAACCTGGGTTCAAATCCCAGCCAGCGCACTTCTCTCAAACTCAACCCACCAGCAACGCGCCTCGTCGCGCTGCGACACCTGAGTTGAGTGAGTGTACACCTGGATTTGCGCCCGACGAGTCGCAGCGCGCGAACGGAATCGGTGTGACACCTGCATTCGAACCGATAACCCCGCGATGAGACAGTCCGTGGGTAATCGGGTTCAACCGAAGCGGTGAACAGACGGTCCATACCCAACAGTCGTGTCGGCAGAGGTCAGTTGCACAGGCGGCGGTATATTGGGAAGGCTAGCGCTTAGATGCCCAGCGCCTAATGCTAATATATGCACTGGGAAAGACGGCGCGAACTAGAAGGCGGAAAAGAATTGGGCGTCTGGTTGCTCATCGACGATGGTACCGTCGAGAATGAACTGTACGTCGAGACCCACGAGTATCGAGGCGGCGATTTCGATGTGTACACTGCGTCTCCTGACGGCGAGTGGGACCACCACGGTACCTTCGACACGGCTGTGGACGCATTTGACGCGGCTCTCACGCAGATCGAGGAGAGTCAGTTCTCTCTCGAAGGTCCCTGAACGACCGTTTTTTTTGCGGAGTGCTCTCACCAGACAGTGAACGGGCGCGCTGTACTGATCGCCTGGCAACCCGGCCGAGAGCGTGATCGAAACGGTTGTCCTTCCACCGGCAACAAAGTCATATTTTAGTACGGACACGGAGACGCTCGGGGTATGAATGGGAACCGCCTGGTCGTCGCCCTCTTCGGTATCCTCGTCGCTATCGTCATCGGTGTGCTCGCCTTCGAGTTCATTGCCCCGCTGACGATTTCGGTGTTCCTCTACTACTCGACGCGCCGCTATCACCACGCCCTCAGTCGTTTCCGGCTGCCCGCGAACGTCCGGGCCGCGGTCGTGATGGCCTCCCTGGCTATCCCGTTGATGCTGTTGATCAGTTACGCGGCAGTGCTGCTCGTCATCGAGGCACGACAGTTCATCCAACAGTACGCCCTTATCGACGTCGCCAGTCGGAACTTCGAGTGGTTCGCCGGCATCGACGAGATTCCCGAATTCAGCGTTCAGGGACTCTACAAAGCCTATCAGGCCGGTGATCTCCAGCCCTTCATCGACTTCGCCACCGAGCACGCGGCGTTCCTGACGACGCTGATCTCGGATTTCTTCCTCAACCTGTTCGTCCTGGTGATCGTGACCTACTACCTCCTGATCGACGGCCACCGGATCAGCGAGTGGCTCCTGCAGTTCGACGACGGGGCGATCATCCGGGAGTACCTCGAGGCCGTCGATCGCGAACTGGAGGCCGTCCTCTTCGGGAACCTCCTGAACGTCTTGGCGATCGCGCTGATCGCGATCGGCTCGTTCAGCGCGTACAACACGTTCGTTCCGGCCGCCGCGGAGGTCCCGTATCCCGCACTCGCCGGCGCGCTCACCGGGGTCGCGAGCCTGGTTCCGGTCGTCGGGATGAAGATCATCTACGTCCCCCTCACGATCGCGACCGCGCTCCCGATCGCGCTCAACGGCGATCCGGCGAACCTCCTGTTCGTCGCGGGGTTCTTCGCTGTCGCCGTGGTCGTCGTCGACACGATTCCAGATCTCGTGTTGCGGCCGCTACTCAGCGGCGAGGACACCCACGTGGGGATGTTGATGCTGGCGTACACGCTCGGTCCGGTGGTGCTCGGTTTTTATGGCCTCTTCCTGGCCCCGATGTTGTTGGTCGTCGGGTTGACGTTCGCCAACACCGCACTCCCGCGACTGCTCGAGAACCCGTCGGCCGGCGGGGACTCGGCGTCGACCACCACGCAGAGTGAACTGTCGGAGGCGAGCAACGCCGACGAGACGGACGACTCGGCCGGCCTCGACGAACAACCCGCCGGGTGAGGGGTTGTCGGCGCCCCGGCCTGCTGGCGCTCGGTCCACTACCCACCATTTGCGGTTCCCCTCCGGTTCTCCTCCACTGGTCGAGGCAGTCCGCCGCCGAAGCGGTGCACCTGATCCGGGCGATTTCCTTCGCGGTCACCCGTTGCAGACGTCGAGTAAACCGTTTTTGCGTCCCGCGCTCGAATAGTCAGCAATGACCGTCATCGCACTGCTCAGCGTCGCCCCGGTGATCGAGGGAAGTATGGCCGAGGAAGTTGCGGCCGCCGTCGACGCGCTCGAGTCGTTCGACGTCGAGTACGAAACGAATCCGATGGGGACCGTGATCGAAGCCGACGACGTCGGCACGCTCTTCGCGGCAGCGGAGGCGGCCCACTGCGCTGTCGACGCGGACCGAGTGAGCACCGTCCTGAAGATCGACGACAAGCGGACGAGCGATACGACCGCCGAAGAGAAGGTAGACGTCGTCGAATCACAACTCGGACGACCCGCCCGAAGCGACCGAACGGAACCGAACGGCTGATCCGAGCACCCGGTCGCGACCGGTCGTGACTCGCTGTCGAACTCGACGGTTACCTCCCCGTCCTCAACCTCGGCGGAGGGCCAGCAGCGCGGCCCCTGCGAGGGCGATCAGCGCGGTCGCGACGCCGAATCCGGGCGTCGTGGTCGGCGTCTGGACGGTGGGAATCTCCGTTGTTGTCGTTCCGGGCGTCGCGGTGGTCCTCGTCGGGGTATCGGTCGTCGTCGTTGTCGTCGTGATGGTCGTGGTCTCCTCCGGCGTGTTCGTCGTCGCGGTCGGGATCACCGGCTGAACCGTCCCCTCAACTTCCAGATCGGACGCCGGACTCGTTCCGGTCACAATCACCGTGTACGTATCACCGGGGCTGGTATCGTTGAACGACAGCGTCACGAGGAACTGTCCGTCTGAGTTGACCGTCGTCGTTCCGGTCTTCAGGAACGGGGGGCGCACTCCGTCGCCACTCCGGACGCGGATCGTCAGTTCTGTTCCGGGCGCGACCGTCGTTTCCCCGAAGACTTCCTGGCCGCTCGCCGCCGTGACGTTGAACGGTTCGTTCATCGTGAACTCCGCAGGTGTCAGGGAGTAGCTCGCCGAGACGGTCTGATCGTTATCTCCTCCCGTCAGGTCGAGGTTGTTCTCGTCGTCACCGAAGACAGTGAACGACGCGTTGAGGCCCTCGTTGTTACCGATGCTCCCGTAGTTGTTCTCGCCCGCATCAATCACGCCGTCGGTGTCGGTGTCTTCGACACCAGCGGGTCCGGAGTCGCCCGTCCGTGTAACGATGTAGTACGTGTTGTTCTCGGAATCAGCGATGACGCGGGAGTTACTCGCGTTCATTTGCAGGATCAGCGGATCCTGGTTCGCACCGGGATCTCGCTGTTCGACCGTAAAGCGCGCTGCTGGGGAACTACCGGTCCCGTTCGCGAATGTGAAGAACTCCGACGTGACGGTCTCTTCGCCGCGGGCGTCGAGTGCGCCCTCGAGACCAGACGCTTGGAGTTCATAGACGATGGAGTCACCGAACGCGATCTCGGAATCGCGTGTGAGCCAGTCGCCCGTCGCCGTCAGCACGTCCGCCGTATTGTCGAGATCGCCGTAGCGGTTCTGTGGTGCGGTCCAGGTTCGAAGCGTGGTAGTCCGCCGCGGTCGGAGATCGAGCTGAGCGACGTCCGTCACTCGCCCATCAACCGAGGCTTCTAAGGGATAGATCTCTGCGTCGAGGAGGTCCGAGACACCGTTCGTCACCTCGCCGCTGACGATTTCGTCATTCTCGCTGACGCTAAAGACCTCGTTTTCGCTATTGAACGATCCAGTTCCGTACGACGTTGCGGCGTACGTGTTGAAGTAGACAGTCACCTGTCCGTCCTGATCGTCGCCGCCGGCGTCTCGAACAGTCACGTTCGCTTCGTAGCCGACGTTGTCACCACCGATCAGTAGCGTCGCCTCGTCGGTATTCGCCAGTTCGACTACGATGGCAGCGACGTCACCCCGTTCCTCTTGTGGGACTCGGTTCGGGAAGGTCGCCTCCGTGTCACCGGCTTCACGCACGGTGATAGTGTCTGACTCGTTCGAGACGCCCGATGTCGTGTCTGTGACCCGGACAGTGTACTCACCAGTTTCGAGCGAAAGCTGTTCGAGATCATACCTGAACTCGTAGTTCCCCTGGCCCGAAAGCTGTACCAGTCGTTCACTCACGCCCTCAGGGATTTCCCCGTCGTCGTTGAGGAGTTCGAGTCTGACCTCACGGCTGCCCGCTCGTGCTTCAACCGTGCCGTCTATGCTCCCGGCGTTCGTCACATTTTGATCGTCGACTGAAACTGAGAGGCCGAGACTTCGCACCGTAATCGAGGCCGTGCCCTCGCCAGTGATGTCGGCCTCGTAGTCGCCGGAGGCGCGCTGCTCAGTTCCGAATACGAACACGCGGCTGTTGGTCCCTGTCGATCCGTCGAAGAAGTAATTATTGTTGTCGTCTGTTGCTTCGACTACGACGCCCGTACCAGACGAGGAAGCAACGATGGAGACGTTCGCTCCATTGTACGCGGTAGCGCTATCGCCGGCGGCGACCGACGTGGGCGCGAATCTAACGCTTCTGTTGCCCGTGTTCGTGAGCGCGTTCCCGTCGGGATCGGTGATACCGTTCTGCAGGTCGAGCGTCATATCCTGGCTGTAAGTCTGGTCGAGTTCGATGACGGCGCGACCTTGCGCCTCGCTGACGCTGACTATCCCGTTTCCGTTTGTCAGCTGCCCCTGACCTTCCACGTAAAGCGCGTAGTTCGAGCCGAAGTTCTGGACGTCTTCGGAGAACGAGACCTCCACGACGGGCGTGTTGTCCGACGGCCGTACGTACTGAATCGCGTTCAGGGCCTCCGGATCGCCGGGCGAACCGCCCTGATAATTGACAGTGATCGTATCCGAAAGTGAGGCCGACTTTCCGTTCGGATCCGTCCCGTTGATATTGAGGGTATACTGAGATGATTCTTGTCCCGATGGAACCGCAGGACTGGTTAGGTTGACATTCCCCGTCAGGTACACCGTCTCAGTCGATGGTTGTTCGTTGAACGTAAACGTCGTTCCGCTCCGCGAGGGAGTATCGCTCACCAGTCCCCCACTGGCGTTTCTGAGAACGACATCGTCACTCTCGTAGCTGAACTCGCTCGGGACTTCTATCACGAACTTCGAGAGGACGCTTGTGTTTACGCCAGTGAACGAATAATTGAACCGATGAGTGTTCTCTGTCGAACCGTTCACTGTGTTCGGCTGGAATGCGTTCTCCTCTGTGACCTGAAGCGGTGGGACGTTCTCGACGGTAATCGACGACCCGACGGTGGACGCACTCCCATCGTTGTCGCTTGCAGTAACCTCCGGCGTGTACGTCTGGTCGGAGTTGACTGACGGACTGCTGAGATCGATACTCCCCCGGAGGTAGACCGTCGAGGTCGAGGAATTCCCGGATAACGTTACGTTGTTATCGCTCTGGACGGTGGGGGTGTTATTGATCGTTCCTCCTGTCTCGTTGACTAGTACGACGCTGCTGGCGTCATCGATGGTGAACGCGCTGGGAATCGTGAGATTGACCGTGACGTTGTCGCTCGTGTTGACGCTGCTGATAGAATAATTGAAATTGAACGTCTCTGAGGTGTCCTCGGAGACAGTGCTCGGGTCGAACGACTGTTGTTCTGTCACGCCGCTCACGGCTCCTGCCGACCCGGTGAACGCAACGCTGCCGGCGACGGCTGACAGAACGATAACGACTGCGAGCGATACGGCGCGGATTCGGGAGGTATCTCGTGTCATAGCTTGGGGATTACGTGGGGATCTCAGGTCTCACTGCGGCTGTTCGGGCGACTGGACTGACTGTGCCTATGTGGGGACCTGCCGGCGTGGGGGCTCGCCGCCGACGTTTCGGGCGCACTCGTGTGCGGCACAGTCGGGTGTCTGCGTGAATAATATATATACGGGGACATAGTCTTTGTGTGATCCATCGCCGTGACGCATCGATCCAGTCCGCCGGATTTTCGGAGAGTGCTCGTCGCTGCCGCCAGAACTACCATATTTCGATACGCTTCCCCACCACAGACCGCGACGGCGACTCGGTCGAGATTGACGTATGCACCGCTGTGACCTGAGCCAGACTGCGGGTCCATCTTCTGACGTGCCGACGAGCCAAACCCCGGGCGTCAGAAGCACCGTTATGCGGACGAGAGCGTGGCTGAAGAGTCGTGATTACGTTCGTTGTCAGCAAGACGGGTGTGAAGGCGGGAGTTTAGCACCGTTTCTTCTCCCAAACGTTCCGTCCCCGTCGTCTTACGCGGGCCGAGCGTCGGTTCGCATCCGGTCTGCCGATTCCGGGACGTAGATGTTGGTCGAGATGGCCTCGGTCGCTCCCGGACTCACGGATTTCAACGAACCGGTCCAGGTCGATAGCGACTCGTCGCCGTCGTAGAACTCGACAACTACCTCGACGTCAGTCGCCTCGCCCTCGTTGCGCACAGAGATGTCGAAAACCGCGAGGTCCCCAGCGACCGTTTTGATCTCCTGCGGCTGGCCAGCCGCGTCACGGCTGGTCGCATCTGTGACGGTGAGGTGGCCGGCGCTGTCTCCGATGTACCGGAACAGTCCGTCGCTTATCCGCTGGTAGACCTGGTACTCCGGGGTATCCTCGTCGAGGATCACGCTAATCGGGTTCAGATCTGCCCGCAGGTCGCTCGCAATGGACATCCGGTTTTCGGGGTTCATTTTGAGCCGCCGGTAGTCCTCGATGAAGGGTGTCAGCTGGTCGGGAAGGTCCCCATCGAAGTGCGCCTGCAGTTCGCGGAGTTCCTCGTCGAAATTAATCATCGGCGGCAACGACGCTGAGACCTGCTCCTTGGGGACCCAGGGTTTGTCGTCTTGCACCGTGTCCGAACCTGCCTGGGGCGTCGATTCGGTCGTCTCGTCGAAGTAGTTCAGCGAGTCGAGCAAGGCGGCGAACCCGGCACTGACGACTGTGATGATGATCACACCGGCCGTGAGCAGGTGCGACACCGGAGACGGCAACGTGAACTGGAACAGCGCGATGAACACGCACGTGACGATCCCGATGGTGAGCAGGAACGACCCGAGGTTGGGGTCCGACCCGGTGAGGAATTCGATTCCCTTGAGAAACCCCGACTGTTCCGACGAACCGTCAGATTGCGGCTGTGATTCGGGCTGAGTCACTGTGTCTCGGCAGCGGTCTGGACGTTTGACTGCTGTGCGTCGATAGCCCGCCTGAGCACCTGTATAAGATGCGAAACCCATAGCCCCGCAGTGAAACCGAACAGGGTCCCGACAGTCGTGATCCGAATGACCTCCCGAAACGGCGCGAACGCCGCGAGGATACAGAGCCCTCCGAAGATTACCATCATCACGTACTGGACCCGTGTACCCCTATTTGCGCGGCGTAGCTCGTCTAGCATACATTGCAGGAACGTGGCCAGAGGCAATAAATCTGCATATACTCACACCGGGGACGACTCGCTGGAGGTCCCCACCAGCCACGTCCCGACGGTCAGAAATAGCGCCGCTGGGACGAGTGCGTAGGTCGAAAACGCCGACGCGTTCGGCAGCATAGCCGGCACAAAAAGCACCGATCCAACGAGGATGAGCGCGAGGCCGGAGAGCACGCGGGTGTCGTCAAGTGCTGTCATAACCCGGGATTCGTGCCGGAGAATATGGATGTTCCGCTTTGCAGTGCGCGAAGACGGGCTTAAACGGTCACCTCCCAACCAATGGGTATGAACGCTGCAATCGTCACGGTCGGCAACGAACTGCTCGCGGGCGATATCGAGAACACGAACGCGACGTGGCTCGCGGGGGAACTCACCGCCCGCGGCGTCGACGTCGCCCGCATCATCGTTGTCCCCGACGAGGAACCCCTCGTCGCAGAACGGATCCGCAAGTGGCGCGAGCGATTCGACGCCGTGCTCGTCACCGGTGGATTGGGTGGGACCCCGGACGACGTCACGATGGCCGCCGTCTCGGACGGCCTCGACCGCGACCTGGTCGTCAATCCCGTCGCCGAGGCGAACGTTCAGGAGACCATCGATCGGATCTTCGAGGAGAATCCGGATCTCGACTTCGAACTCCGCGCGGAGTGGTACGCATCGATGCCGGCGGACGCGACACCGATCCCGAATCCCGAGGGCCTCGCGCCCGGATGCGTCGCCGACAACGTGTACGTCCTGCCGGGGATTCCTGAAGAGATGCGTGCCGTCTTCGATAACGTCGCCGCCGAGTTCGCGGGCGACGTCGACGCGCGGACGCTGTACTCGCCGGAACCGGAGGGAGCGCTCGCCTCCGCTCTGGGGGACGTCGCCGAGGAGTTCGGCGTCCGAGTCGGGAGTTATCCGAATCGAGAAGCCAGCCGCACTCGACTCAAACTCACTGGCGACGACGCGGCGACTGTCGACGAAGCGGTCGCATGGCTCCGCGAAGCGGCGGACTTCGAGCTCACCTCAGCGGCGGAAACTGAGTCGGACGAATCGTCTGCGAACTGATCGAATCGCCGCTCGGCACACTGTCTCCATATCGTTTACCGCGGGTTCGGGAGGCTCGAGGTGTCCCGCGGCGACAGCGACGACAGGGTCCCGCGCGATTGAATGATGTTGAACGCCGTCATAAGATCCGAGCGGGAGATGAGCCCGACAATCTCGTCCCGGTCGTCGACCACTGGAAGCCGCCCGACGTCGTACTCCTGCATCCGTTCGATGGCGGTCATCGCGTCTTCATCTGGACTGATTGTCGCTAGGTCGTCGGACATCACCTCGCCGATGCGATAGGCGTCGCGTTCGACCTCCCGGACCGATCGGGTGTCGTCGAGTGTGACCATCCCCACCAGGCGGTCGCCGTCCATCACCGGATAGCCCGTGTGCCGCTCGGTGAACATCCGTTCGAGCAGTTCCGCGACGCTGGTATTCCTGTCGACGACGTCGAGGCGGTCGCGCGGCGTCATCACGTCTTCGACCGTGACATCCTGGAACGCGGCCTTCATCACCGTCTGTTGGGCCTCCGAAGACGCGCCCATATAGATGAAGAACGCCAGTGCGACGAGAAACAGGTTCGCGAAGAGGCCGAACAGGCCGAGCAGGAAGGCGAACACCTTGCCGACCTCGGCGGCAATCTGTGTCGCCCTCGCGTGTGGTCGATTCCGTGCGAGCAGCGCGCGGAGTATTCGTCCGCCGTCCATCGGAAAGCCGGGAAGCATATTGAAGATCGCGAGTACAACGTTGGTCAGCGCGAGGTAGCCGACCACAAACCTCACCGGATCGAGCGTTCCCGACAGGGCGAGGAACGCGACAAAGGAAATCGCCCCGAGCGCGACGCTGACGATTGGTCCCGCGATAGCGATCGACAGCTCCTGCCGCCAATCTTCGGGCATCTCGGCGAAACTCGCGACGCCGCCGAAGAGCCACAGGGTAATGGAGTCGATCTTGTAGCCGAAACGCATCGCGACCAGCGAGTGCCCGAACTCGTGAAGAAGCACACAAAAGAAGAGTCCGAGTGCCGCTGCCGCGCCGAGGACCCACTGCACCGATCCGGCGGTGAGCGCCCCGACATCGATCGTCGAACCGAACAGGTCGTTCACGACCCCGGTCAACTGAGCGACGTCGTTGCCGATGAGCCACGCGAAGAACGGCAGTACGAGGAGGAACGTGAGATCGAGTTTGACCGGGATACCGAACGCACTACCAATGCGGATGCCACGCATAGCGATACGTAGTCGGTGACGGGACTTAAGTCCAATCGGGGGTGCCCACGCTCCCGTACCCACCGACAGGCCCTGCACAGGGGGGAACGACCGCAGACGAATCGCTGAAATACCTGCTTTCCATAACAGCGGATGTGTCTCAACAGGTCGGCCGCGTCGACACGCTCTTTCTCCACGAGTCCGGGGACGACTTCCTCGTGGTCGTCGAGCGCGACAGCGAGCGCGTCTTCCGCGCCCGTCTGGAACTGAAGGAGACCAGCGCCGGCCCGCGGCCCGCGAAATTCAGGATCAAACGCGGAACAACGGAGGAGCCACGCGACCCGAGTCAGTTCGTCGAACTCGCGCGACGCGCCTCCCGGATCCGGATCTCCGAGCAGACCTCGAAGGGTCGCCGGCGGGAGTTACAGGAGATGCTGGACGGCTACCAACTGGATGCGCTGGTCGTCCGTACGTGCCGCTACTGTGCGTCCGATGGCCGCTACTCGCCGATCACGGATGAGACGGCGATCAAGACCGATCGCGAGTACATCTGTCCGGACTGCGCGACGCGCGAACTCGAACGAGAACTCGATTTCTCGGCCTCGGGACGACTCACCGGGGCGGCCCAGGATCGCCTCGAGGATCTCCTCCTCGAAACGCAGGATCTCGATCGCATCTCGAATCTCCTCTCGGGCGGCCTCGACCCCGACCTCACCAAGTTCGACACCGTCAGCGCGACGACCGACGAGGTGGACCTGGTGAAAACTTCGACGCTCGACCTCCACCCCGAGCTCCAGCGGCGCGTTGAGGACCGCTTCGAGACGCTCCTTCCGGTGCAGTCGCTCTCGGTCGACAACGGACTGTTCGAAGAGCGCGATCAACTCGTGGTGAGCGCCACGGCGACCGGGAAGACGCTCGTCGGCGAACTCGCGGGACTCGACCGCGCCCTGAAGGGCGAGGGCAAACTGCTCTTTCTCGTTCCGCTGGTCGCGCTCGCGAACCAGAAACACGAGGACTTCGAGGACCGATACGGTGACCTCCTCGACGTCACGATCCGCGTGGGTGCCTCCCGAATCAACGACGACGGCAACCGTTTTAACCCGAACGCGGACGTCGTCGTCGGGACCTACGAGGGGATCGACCACGCACTCCGGACGGGGAAGGATCTCGGCGACATCGGCACGGTCGTCATCGACGAGATCCACACGCTAAAAGAGGGGGAACGTGGTCACCGCCTCGACGGACTGATCAGCCGACTCAAGTACTTCTGTGAGGAGCGCGAGCGTCGACGCGACAGCTACGATGGGGCTCAATACGTGTACCTCTCGGCGACGGTCGGGAACCCCCGATCACTGGCCGAGCGTCTCCGCGGGACGTTAATCGAGTTCGAAGAGCGCCCGGTCCCAATCGAGCGCCACGTGACGTTCGCTGACGGGCGTGAAAAGCCCGACATCGTGAACAAGTTAGTCCGGCGGGAGTTCGACTCGAAGTCCTCGAAGGGCTACCGCGGGCAGACAATCGTTTTCACGAACTCCCGCCGACGGTGTCACGAGATTTCGCGGAAACTCGAGTACGCCTCCGCGCCGTATCACGCCGGCCTCGACTACGGCCGCCGGAAGCAGGTCGAACGGCAGTTCGGCGATCAGGATCTGGCAGCGGTCGTGACGACCGCGGCGCTCGCAGCCGGCGTCGACTTCCCGGCCTCACAGGTGATCTTCGACTCGCTGGCGATGGGCATCGAGTGGCTTTCAGTCCAGGAGTTCGAGCAGATGCTCGGTCGGGCCGGCCGCCCGGACTACCACGACCAGGGAACCGTCTACCTCCTGGTCGAACCCGACTGCACCTACCACAACTCGATGGAGATGACCGAGGATGAACTGGCGTTCAAGCTCCTGAAGGGCGAGATGGAAGACGTGCTGACGCACTACGACGAGACCGCCGCCGCCGAAGAGACCTTGGCGAACGTCGTCGTCGCCGGCAAGCGCGCGAAGCGGTTGAACGACCGGATGGTCGGCGACGTGCCCACGAAGCACGCGCTGGGCAAACTCCTCCAGTGGGAGTTCATCGACGGCTTCGAACCTACAGACCTGGGGCGCGCGGTCTGTCGGCACTTCCTCTCGCCGAGCGACGCCTTCAGCATCCTGGATCTGATCCGCTCCGGGACCGAACCGCACGATCTAATCGCAGAGATGGAACTGCAAGAAGAGCGCTGAGTCGGGTGTCGTCCACCGACGCTCCCGCCTCGCCGAGCCCGACCTCGTCGCTCCGTCCTGTCTCGGATTCGTCTGGCGAACAGGCGGCACACCGCTCAGGCTCCGCGCCGACGTGCCGCACACCCGCTGTCCGGCGCGGAATCGCGTTCAGCGCACGGGGCATCTGGTCCCGCCCTCGTAGATAAACTCACGCCGTATCCCACAGTCTTTTGCAGGACCGCGGTGACTCCCGGCTGTGGTCTCGATTACGCCGGCGACGCTCGTCGTCTTCCTCGTGGTTCTCGGTGCGCTCGCGCTCTTCGTACTCGAGCCGGTCCCGGTCGATATCACCGCACTGGGCGTGCTAGTCTCACTGGTGCTGATACAGCCGGCCTCGGCGATCGCTGCGGGCTACGGACTGCTCTCGGAGCCGATCGTCCTCTTCGCCGACTACCCGGCCGACGCGCTGTCCGGATTCTCCAGCACGGCCACGCTGACGGTGCTCGCGATGTTCATCCTCAGCGAGGGTGTCCAGCGAACGGGCGTCATCCAGCGGCTCGGTGCGATGATCGCCTCGTTTACAGGCGATAGCGTCGACCGGCAACTCGGCGCGACGATCGGCGTCGTCAGCCCGATTTCGGGGTTCATTAACAACACCGCGGCAGTCGCGATTCTCCTCCCGATGGTGACAGATCTCGCCGAGCGGGGCGGGACGTCGCCGTCGAAACTCCTCTTGCCGCTCTCGTATGCGTCGATGTTCGGCGGAACGCTCACGCTGATCGGAACCTCGACGAACATTCTCGCCTCGGAACTGTCCGGACGGCTCATCGGTCGATCGTTTACGATGTTCGAGTTCACGCAGCTCGGAATCGTAGTGTCGACCGTCGGTGCCGCATACCTGCTGACGGTCGGCAAGTGGCTGACGCCCGAACGGATCCGACCCCGGCAGGATCTCACCGAAGAGTTCGAGATGGGCGAGTATCTGACGGAGATCGTCGTGCGGGAGGAGTCTCCACTCGTCGGGCAACAGGTCCGGCGCACACTCGTCGAGACTGATTTCGACGTCGACCTGATTCAACTGATCCGCGGCGACGAGATTTTTTTGGAGCCCCTCGGACCCAAGCAGATCCAGGTGGGTGACGTGTTCGCACTCCGGACCGACCGCAACACGCTCGTCGATCTGCTCGACGTCGAAGGCCTCTCGATCGTTCCGACGGCAGTCGACGAGGCGGAACTCGAAGCGGGCGAGTCCAGACAGAACCTCGTCGAGATCGTGATCTCCCCAGGGTCGTCGCTCGTCGGTGAGTCGCTGGCTTCGGCGGGCTTCCGGCAGCGGTACAATGCGACGGTGCTTGCGCTCCGGCGCGGGCAGGACCTCATTCGCCGGCGGATGGACGACGTCACGCTCCGAGTCGGTGACACGCTGCTGGTGCAGGCGACGGCCGACAGCATCGAGCGGCTTGACGCGAACCGCGATTTCATCGTCGCGCAGGAGATCGAGACGCACGACTACCGCGAGTCCAAAATCCCGGTCGCGCTCGGAATCGTTCTCGGCGTCGTCGGACTCGCAGCGCTCGACGTCCTGCCCATCGTCGTCTCTGCGCTCGCGGGCGCGCTCGGGATGGTCATCACCGGGTGTCTCCGACCGCCGGAACTCTACGACGCTGTCCAGTGGGACGTGGTCTTCCTGCTCGCCGGGGTGATCCCGCTCGGGATCGCACTGGAGGCGTCCGGCGGCGCGGCACTGCTGGCTGATCTCGTGGTCGCCAGCGGGGACCTGCTCCCAATTGTCGGCGTCCTGGCGGTGTTCTATCTCTTGACTGCGCTCCTGACGAACGTGATCTCGAACAACGCGAGCGTCGTGTTGATGATCCCCGTCGCCGTCGAGGCCGCACAGGCACTCGGTGCGAACGCCTTCTCGTTCGTGCTGGCGGTCACTTTCGCGGCGTCGACGGCGTTTATGACGCCCGTTGGGTACCAGACGAATCTCTTCGTCTACGGTCCCGGCGGGTATCGATTCAGCGACTATCTTCGGGTCGGCGGCCCGCTGCAGTTGATCCTGGGCGCCGTCACGACCGTCGGCATCGTCGTCATCTGGGGGCTGTGAGCGGTCGATCCCGTGGTCGCCGACCGAACGAAATGCTTTACTCGGTGTCGGATCGACCTAGAGATGCGGGACCGTGGGTTAGCCTGGTATACTTCGGGCCTTGGGTGCCCGTGACCCCGGTTCGAATCCGGGCGGTCCCACTTCTCTCGGGTGGTCGAGATTCGCACGACAGCGGTGTGTCCCCTTTATATATTGTCGTGTTCTCGACCGTAGATTCCAACCACGGCACGGTCGCACCCCTCCGCCGTAGTGGGCTTCACGAGATACGAGCGTCTGTAATCTTATAACTCTATAGGCCTACAAACAGGCGTTTCAGAGATTTTACTGCTTGTTCCGACCTTCGTGACGCGCCTGTATGGACCGTTGAAGCGGGGCTATTCTCTCTGGGTCAGCCCGTGAACGTAGACTTCGATTTTGGGCCGTTTGAGAGCCGTAGAGAGACGTTCCGTGTTTTATCGCGTCTTTCCCACGGAGTACGCTCTCCACGAAGAGAGCGGTCGCTACGCTGTCTGCTGGTTTTGGGTCAGAGGAAGGGGCGATATTTGGAAAATTTTCCATACCTCTGGAGTTGCCGCACAGTCCCCCGGATGCTCTATCAAGATAACGAGTGCGACAAGTCAGTCGGCGTGTCGGATCTCGCTCTCTATGTAGTCGTCTGAAGTCGTCTTCTCGGGGGCGACCCCCCCACCAGATACTGACGAGACCGATAGGCAAAACGCCTCCAAACCGTGCTAAACTCTTTTTTATAGGTGGATTGAAGTAGAGGCCGACGCTGACCATCTGATACGATGGACGGTGAGGCAGTCAGGAACTACGTCGGCCAGTCGCAGACGCTGTTGGAGGCCTCACCACAGATGGACGAGGAGAATACGAAGGTCAAACTTATTCAACCGTTTGTAGACCTTCTGGGGTGGAATTTCTACTCAACCGAGGTCCAACTCGAATACACCGTTCAGATGGGAACGCAGTCGTCGAAGGTCGATTACGCTCTGATGGTTGGTGATACACCAGTAGTGTTTATCGAGGCAAAGCCCGCACGGTCTGACCTCACCGAGAGCAACGTTCGACAACTCCAGAGCTATATGCGACAGGAGTTGTCCGTCGACTGGGGCGTCCTGACGAACGGAAAAGACTTCGAGATTCTCAGCGTTACCGGTGACGATAGCCAAGACGGTGAAACCTCGATTGCCACTTTCGACTTGGATGAGATGGCAGAGAACCCTGATATACTGGAGATACTGACGAAAGACGCAATTCAGTCAGGCAGGGCCGACGATATAGCACGGCAACTCACACAGACAAGCCGGGCTATCCGCCGGCTGAGCAACCGCGAAGAATCGATTGCCGGACGACTTGCCGAGGTATTACGGGACGAACTGGGTGAGATACCACTCGACTTTGAGGAGCAAAGTCTCGATTATGTTCACGATCTTCAACACGCCCTCCGCGAACGACGTGAGTTCATAGGAGAGTCGACTACTGACGATGGCGACACATCAGGTGACGACATATCTGAAGACGACCCCGATACGGGGGAAGTCAATATCGAACCCACTGATAACACCGTTGCCGGGACGATAGGTCGGACTGATATAGAAGGTGACGAGGACGCACAGGTAGCCGTGTTCCCGACTCGCGAGTCTGGTCTCACCTTCTTATCAGAGAACAACGCTTGGGGCTTCGTTCGTGTCGGGCGAGATTTCGACTATGTAGCGATGTATGTCACGCAGAACGCTCGTGAAGTACAGTACTTCGCCAAAGTCCGGGATGTCGTTGTACCAGAAGATGCAGAACTCACTCGTGAACCGACTGCGTACGTCGATAGGTCCAAAATTGCCGATAACAAGATGGTAGTCAGGTTTGAAGCCGATAGTCTCTATCAACTCGAAGACCCGATTCCGTACGAAACTAAATACCCGCAAAGTCTCCGCTATACGACGCTTGGGGAGTTCAGAACAGCCGAAACGACCGACGATATATTATAAAGGCCGCCTCCGAGTTGCCGGGAAGGTGTGGCTACACAGGCGTCGCATCCTCAACGGCTTCAGCAACTCTATCGAGAAACGCAGAGTCGTAGTCTTCCCCAACTGGATCTCAGTCTCCTTGCGGGACTCGTCTTCGGGGCCTTCCTCCTCGGGCGTCTCTGTGGGGTCGTCCTCGGCCCGGAAGTCCTGGACGACCTCCTCGATCGAGTTGTACTGCTGGAGAATACTATCGCGTCCCGCTGAAATCCGAAACTATTGCCTCAAGATCGTCCCGCGTGTCTCGGCGCTCACTTCCACGTGACGTAATTAAGCGACGCGAGCGCGAGAAACTGAACGCCCCGCAACCCAGTGAAAAACTGCTTGGCAAACATACTGTCGGAGTACAACGTCCCCCACTTGACGAACGAGTAGATCATCATCACGTTCTCGACGAACATCACAGCCGCAAACGCGACCAATCCCAGAAGCAGAAACGTCCGGAACTCCCGATAGTTCGACACCCAGACGAATCCGGCTGCTCCGAGTAGTATCACATTGAGGCCGGCTAACGTAATTGCGGTGGCGACCCAACTGAACGCAACCATCTTTCGGTCTACACGCTAGTCAACGCTCGCATCCAAATAAAATCACGGCCTGACCCAGCGGCTGAGGGCCCAAAATACAGACAGTTCACTACCTTGAGCAGGCTACTTTCATACGCTGTGTAGAACCTGCGTTACGGACTCGTGTCGAAGAAGGTTGCACTCGGCGCTATGTTTGGCTCTGTCACCAGCATACCCCCACTGTCTGCAGTCACCAGCCAGACCAACGCGAAGCTGATTCCAGAACTGATTGGGCGGAGGTCGTCGATTAGATCTTGGAAGTTCGACATCCGCCATCTCTCGGACGAGTATGTAAAAAATCCAGTGTCGGTCGGCTTCCCGGTTGTTGCGCCCCTCAGGTATCCTGACTCGGCACCGTTGGGGGACCGCCACACTCAGGGCACTCGGCGTTAACCCGCACCCTCTCCGTTTCCCACTTCTCGCCACAGTCGGTGCACTCGTAGGTGTACGTCGTGTCGGGCCTGATGAGGCTCCTGAGTTTTTCCATCACCATACTCACGTAGAACTACGGACTCCGCAAAAATAAGCGCTATGCAAAGAATTATAAGTTAAACGTCTGCTCATCGGGACGTTCTCTCGAACCCTTCGTACTGAGTGAGTCCACAATCGAGAAGTGAGACCGAACGACGTGCGAGATCCGCACGGTATTTTTCTCAGAGTCGTCCCCGGCTCGCCCACGTCCTGTCAGTAATGCCGTGACCGACTCATCACGACTAGTCTCACTGTTTGCCGGTGATCGCCACCCACGTTCACGGCGATCGCCGATGAGAGACGAGACTAGTCGTGATGAGACGGTCACGTCTCCGTGTTCCATCACGCACAAGCAGGCTTCCAGTTCCGTCCCGCCGATGCCGAAGACGGTTTTGAGGAGGCCTTCTACCGTCGGTTCGACCGGTGGCTGCGTCCCGCCGATTGCTTTCACGTCTCGGTTACAACACTGGAGTCCGAGGGCTCCGACAGCGAGGGCGTCGCAACTGGGGCACTGTACCACTTCGGGCGGCTCGCTTCGGGCCATACTGGCCCTGCGAAGAGTCGTCAAATAGCGGTGCCGCGGGTGTCCGCGAGGCTGCACAACCTCCCGCTCGTGACGATCTTCGGCGTTCCCCCGTGATCACCGCCGTACTCGTCTGGAGGTGACCTCCGATACGTGGTCGGCGAAGTTATCGAACAACTGCGTCGTCTGCCGCGCTGCGGTGTCCTCTTCCTCGGTGATGTCGTCGAGGACAGCCTGTAGTTCTTCTTCAGCGAGTACGTCTTCCTTCTGCTGGGTCACGTACTCGGCCATCTCGCGGTCGTACCCGGGATGAAACTGCACAGCAAACGTGTTGTTGCGTCGAAAGCCGTGGATCCCGTAGTCGTTCTTCGCGAGCACCGTGGCCCCCAGCGGGGCCTCGACGACCCGATCGGCGTGCGTCGTGAACGCGACGAACTGCTCGTGGACGCCCGCAAGCAGTGTGTTCTCCTCGTCGTGTTCGACCGTGCGATAGCCGATCTCGTACCCGTCCATCACCGCAACGCGCCCAGCCAGGACACCGGCGAGTAACTGGTGGCCGTAGCAGACCCCAAGCGGTGGGATCCCGGCTTGACAGCGCCACTGACCCAGCTCTCGAGTCGCGCAATCCATTCGCGGTCCCAGTAGATGGAGGCCCACGAGCCAGTGATCACGACGCCGTCGTAATACAGCATCTCGGGGAGTTCACCCGAGGGCGCGTGAAACTCCACGAGACCGACGTCGAGGACGCGCCGGAAGTGACGTTTCGTCTTCTCTGCGGACTGTGCCGCGTTTAGTAAAGCGATTCGTGGCTGATCCGCCGGCAGTTTCGGCCCTCGAACGTCCGGTCTCGCTGGTTCCACGCGACCGCGTCGCTTCGCTCATCATTCGACTCTACGTTGTCTGATGGTGTCATTTACTCGATGGCTGTGGGGTCAGTCGGCGTCAATCGAACTCGTCCGATACACGTCCTGTTCGAGCAGCGAAGCGGCGTCGAACCGCACTTCGCGCGTCCGTCGGCGTCAGTCCCTCGCCGCGAGTTCCCCGCGGCGCGAGCGGTCCGTTTACCACCACATACCTGATGAACATTGCATCGTCCGTCGCTCTCGTAGCCGGTGTCGCGGTCACCGAATTCAAAGGGGTTTGATACTCGTGCATCGCTTCCACTGGCTCACAGATTGCGTTCGTGCTCTCGTTTGGGATGCCGAGGAAATCGCTGGGCGTCCGGCATCACGTCGTTTGTTCAAGCAAACTTCCCGGGGCCGCCCCGCTCGTCGCGACCCGTCCGCGCCGTACATATCGAATTTGACCAATTACTATGAGAATCGACTATCTCTGATCGGGACCGTACCAAATCGGTATCGTTGAACGCTCAGGTAGCCCGACTGGAGTAGCCGTAGCTCACAGCTTCGTCAGACGCTGTGCCTGTACCGCTCGTTGTCCCGCCTCTTCGACGCGGTTTCGCGCCGCGTTCTGTAGCGGGTCCGGAACGTCGCCCGAAGCGGCCTCAATTTCCTCAGCGACGCGTCCGAGCGCCTGCTCGACCGCCTGCAACTGTTGATCTGTTCCCGCCCGGTCGCCGTTCCTGGCGTTCTCCGCCGCCCGCTTCGCCGCTTCGAGAATGGCACTGAGCGCGGTGAGCAGTCCGCGGAGGGCGTTTGCCCGGCCACCGCCGTCGGTCACGGATTCAGCGTCGTCGTCCACGAGATTCTGTAGTTCTTCCTGTGTCTCCGCCGTGATCGACACGAGAAATTCCGCCAGCGACGTCTTCCCGGTGTCGGGGCGCTCGATCCGGAGACGCGAGTCGTCGTCGGGCCCCGGGTTCACCCGGAAGGCCCCGATGGCACCGTCAGCGTCCCGCACTTCGGTCGTGTACGCTCCGCCGCGGTGCACGTAGACCGCGTCCGACCCCGCCAGCGGCGACTCGTACAGGCGTCCGGCGAAGTCGTCTGCGACCGCGAGATCGGTCAGTTCGGCGTCGGTCCCGTCGGCGTTGACCTCCAGTTTCCGGGCGTTTTCGCGGGCTACGAGCGGGATCTCGCCATCGACGCCGCCCACTGTGATCCGCTCGCCGGGTGTCTGGCGCGCGGTCTCGTCCGCTGGACTCGTTTCCCCAGCGGTCGTGTCCGTCCCCGCAGCCGTCGATTGCGTCGTCATCGCCGGGGATTCCGGACTGACCGTCGCGTCACGCGCCGTGGTCGTTTCGCCGTCGGTCTCGTCCGCCGTCGTTGGCGTGCTCGTCGCGCCTTCGCCAACGGCGATCCGTTCGCTGTGTGGGGCCCGACCGGCCCCGTTGACGGTCAACCGGTGCTCGCCAGTCGCGACATCCCGGGCCACGACGACGCCGCGAAACGTCGGGATCGCTTCGGGATCGCTCTCGATGAGTGCGACGGCCTCGACGTTCGTCTCCTGGGTCGTCAACCCCTCGTCTTCGGGCGCGTCGTCGGTCGTCACTGCTTCCGTGACCCGTGAAACCACCGTGTTGATCGGCGCCGCGCCGCCGATTGCGTCGTACCGGTCAGCCAGCGCCGAGCGGTGATTGGGGTCGGTGATGTCCGCGGCGGGATTCTCGTATCGCGGTTGGCCCCACGGTGCGCCGGTCGTCGTAATGTGACTCGCGACACCGTCCTCTGCGTACTCCGGGACCGCGAACTCGTAACTTAATTGTGGCCCAGTGAAGTCGACGATGTTTTCGATTTCACTTGTCGGGACGAGATCGTAGGCGTGCTCGCTCGCCGTCTCGTCGCCCTCTGACCCGGTGTTTCCGTCAGCCTGGCCTCCGTGTCTGAAGATTATGCCGGTCGCCCGCGCCGGGAGGTCTCCGGGCGGCGACGAGAGCGAATCGAAGGACCGGATGGTCAGCGACGGCGGGAGCAACGACTCCCGATCGACATTCGGGAGACGCTCGTGTTCGTAGATAGGCGCGCCTTCATACGCAGGAACGAGATACGGGAGTCGCGCCCTCTCGTCGCGCGGGAGGCCGTACGCGAGCGGCAGTTCGGAGATGTCCTGGAAGCTGGTGATGGCGGAGTTAGTGATGTCCGCCAGCAGATCCGGGCTGGGCAGTCGCTGAAACGCGTCGAACTGATCGTTGATCGAGAGCGCACTGGAGTGTGAGCCGAGTTCCGCGAGCAACCGCGGGACGGTCTCGGGGTCGGGGTCGAGAAACTCGTTGTTTGGGACCTTCCGAGAGTGCGAACTCGCGACGAACAGTTGCGGTTCGCCGGTGTCGGTGTCGACGAACACGTGAAGCGCTTCCCAGTCGTGCCAGTGGAAGTTCGTCGTGAACTGATCGAACGCGGAGTACAGCCAGAACTGCACGACTGCCAGCGGGGAGTTCTCGTACTCGACGGCGTTGTAGAAGACTGTCGGATTCGGCGGTTTCGTGGCCGGGTCGTAGCGCTCGTGATAGCCGTCGAGAGCGTCGAATCCGTCGACGACCGTCTCGCCGTCCTGTTCGCTCGCGTACGGTCGAGGATCCGTCGGAAACCACGATTCGGCAGCGTCGAAGTACAGCGTCGGAGCGAACCGCTCGGCGAGTTCTCTGGCGAGCGATTCGCCGGCCGCCGTCGTCTCACCGTCGCGTTCGCGTTGTGTGAACGAACAGCCAGCGACCGAGGCGGTCCCGACACTCCCGAGCGCGGCGAGCAGGGCCCGGCGACTGAGCCTTGAATCGTCGATCATTCGGGCGTGTTTGCCCCGGTGATCCGGTTTCTCACCGTCGCAGCGTCATTTCCACGCTTCGCGCAGGAACACCAGCGCGCCACCGATCATCGTCAGGTTGCCGAAGAACGCCAGGCGCTCGCCGCCTCTCGAGCCCTCGTCGGCGTTCCAGAAGTCGTGCATCGTCGCGGTCACGACGGTGAGAAACGTGATAGTCGCGCCCGTCGAGATGCGCGGGAAACGCCAGAGCGCGACCCCGATACCAGAAACGAGCATCATCCCGGAAGCGAAGGGAGCAGCGATCTCTGGTATCGGAACGCCGGCGGATTCGGCGTACTCGATGTTCTCTTCCATATCTCGGAAGTCCTCTGAAGCCTGGAGAGCGAGTCCGAGTCCCAGCAGCACCCGGCCGAGTCGCGAGGGTGCCTCGCGGTCGGCGGTCTCCGTATCGAAGTCGACAACATCGGTCATACCCACTCACACTCGCGCACTGCTGAAAAGCGTTCGCCCCCGAACCGTATCACCTTCTCGGGGGTTCTCCTTCCGACAGCGTATTCCCGACGGCCATCACACCTCCGGTATGACCGTCGAGCCTGGTGACGAGATCGCCGTCGAATACGTCGGGCGATTCGAGGACGGTACCGTCTTCGGGACCTCGAAGTACGAGGTCGCAATCGAACACGAGTTAGCAGACGACCGCGAGGCCGACCCAGATTCGTACGAACCGCTCACGTTCGTCGTCGGCGACGGACAGGTCATCGAGGGCCTCGATCAGGCCGTCCGTGGGATGTCCGTCGGCGAGTTCGACACCGTTCGGGTGCCGCCCGAGGCAGCCTACGGCGAGGTCCGTGAGGATCGGATCCGCGAGTACGACGCGCAGACGTTCGAGTCGATGGTCGGTGACTCACCGGAAGTCGGCCTCCACGTCCACGCGGAGAACGGACTGCACGGGGACGTGGTCGCCGTCCGTGAGGACACTGTCGAGGTCGACTTCAACCACGAACTCGCGGGGCGGACGCTGGTCTTCGAGGTCGAAATCGTCGATGCAGCACTGCGGTGAAGCCAGACTGGTGGCGAACCGACCTGGTGCAACCCTGTCCGGACCGCCGGACGACTGAACGCAGCACGAGCGTTCAAGTGGGATAACGGGACCACTCCGCGCTGTGCCCGAACACTCCGAAACGATCCCCATCTCGCATCTCGCCCGCGCCGCGTACTGCCCCCGGCAACTCTACTACGCCCGCCGCGATGACGACTTCACCCCGCCGGAACGCGTCGCCGCCGTCCGCGATCTCGCCTTCGCGTACGAGGACCTCCGCGCGACGAGCGAGGAGGCTCTCGCCGACCGGCCGATCGAGGTCTCGCCTGCGACCTACCGCGCGAACCTCGGGGCGCTCGCCGATCGTGAAGACTACGACGCGCTCGTCGATCCGGACGTCCGTGACGCGTTCCTCCGGGGGCGGGACTGCCACGGGATCGCACACAAACTCCTCGGCGTCACTCCCGATCCCGGCGATGCAACTGAGACAACCGAAGAGACGCCGCCGCCGACGCCGACAATCGTCTCGCCCGGGACGCCGCCGCCACGCGGCGTCTGGGAGCCTCAGCGGGTCCGGGCCGTTGCCGCCGCGAAGGCACTGGCCTGGGAACGCGGGCGTGCAGTCCCGCGTGCGCTCGTCGAATATCCGACGCACGGGATCGTCCGAACGGTCAGGCTGACGACGCGGAACAAGAGCGCCTACCGTCGGGTGCTGTGGACGGTCCGCTCGATGTCGGGAGTGCCCGGCCGAACCGACGAGACCTCGAAGTGCGACGCCTGTGAGTATCGGCAGACCTGCGGGACGAAGACGCGCTCGCTGAAAACGTTGCTCGGGTTGGGGTGAAGCGACCGCTGCGCTACGTCTGGACTTCGGGTCCGCTCCCAGTCTCATCGGTGAGCCACGCCACGATCGCATCGGCCATCGCACCCCGGCGGTGAACGACGTTCCGCTCGGGATCGACGACCGTGCTCTCACTTCCCGGGGCCTCCCCGGCATCGACGACTGCGCCGACGGCCGCTCGGAGCGACGCATCCAACTCTGTGACCTGTGTCACGCTCGGATTCCCGCTGCGGTTCGCACTCGTCGCGGTCACGGGAATGGGCGCGACCCGCTCGAACAGCGACAGCGCGATTTCGTGATCGGGGATCCGCACGCCGACGCGGTCGCGGCCGGCGGTGACGACGTCCGGTAGGGTGGGATCCCGCTCGACGACGACGGTGACCGGTCCGGGGAGAAACGCCTTCATAAACCGGAGCGCACGCTCACTCGGGCGAGTGTACCGCCGTGCTCCAGCGATCGTCGGCACGCCGACCGAGAGCGGCTTCGAGCGGTCCCGACCTTTCAGATCGAAAACGCGTTCGACCGCGTCGGCGTCGCTCGCGTCGGCTCCGAGCCCGTACACCGTTTCCGTCGGGTAGACGACAGGCTCTCCGGCTTCGATCGCTGTCGCCGCACGAGCGAGGGGGATGTCGTCTCCGCCGTCCGGTACCGCGTCGAAGTTCTTCATTTGCACACAGTATGCTGGTCTGCGGGCAAGAGGGCTACGGGTCGAACCATCCGACTACCCCTGCGCCATTCAGATGTGGTCGGCAATCGCCGCCTCGATTTCGTCGTACTCGGGGAACGCCGGCCACTCGCTTGCGACCCAGGCGTACTGGACCGTCCGGTCTTCGCCCAGGAGGAAGACGGCCGGTCTGGGCTCGATGACGCCGGTCATTCCGTCGAGGTCGTGGTCGATCCCGTACGCCTCGGCCACGTCGGCCGCGGGGTCCGAAAAGAGGCGCGCCCCCTCAGCGCGCTCGTCGAGCAGCGCCTTGTGCTCGTACGGCGAGGAGATCGAGACGCCGATCACCTGGACGTGGTCGGCGAACCCGCGGTCGTCGAACTCGTTCAATATGTACGTCGTGGGGAAGGCGCCGTCCATCGGGTGAAACGTCAACAGCGTGGGGCCCTCGGCGACGACCGACGAGAGGGACGCGTCCTCCCAGTACTCCTCGTTCACCAGGGGGCGAGTGAAATCCGGCGCTGTCTCGCCTTCCTCCGGATGGTCCGCCGCCGGAAGCGAGACGACCTCGAAGTCGACCATCAGGCCGCACCCCCTTCGCCGTAGGTGCTCTGCAGGTATTCGACGATGTTCGCCGATTCGGACATCGTCACGCCGGTGTTCTCGTCGACGATCGCCGGCACGCTTCGCTTGCCGGAGATCCGCTTGACGACGTTCCGATCGGAGTGCATCGGCTCGACGAAACGCGACTGGTACGACAGGCCGAGTTCGTTCAGAACGCGGACGACCCGTTCGCAGAACGGACACGCTTGCAGTCGATACAGGGTGAGTTGTGGGTCGGAGTCGCTCATACGTCCGATACGAACGACGCTTCCCTAAGCCCTTCGCACGCGGTAGTCCTCACAGGGGGTGCAGAACCGCGCCACGGCGGTCCGTGTCTGCTGCCCCGACGCTCCGAGGGCAACTCTTAATTCCCGTGCCAGACAAAGAGACGTGTTCGTATGGGCTTATCTCCGCCACTCGTTTCTCTCGCCTTTCGGAGCCTTCTCGACATCGGCGATCCAGCCGCGTTCTCGGCTGTCGCCGAGCGACTAGCACGGCACCTGTTTGCCGGAGGTGCCGCCCTCGCTTCGAGTGCCGTCCTCCAGACGGTGCCGATCACCGACACGACGGTCACAATCGCGGGTGCGATCGCCGTGCTTCTCCTGATCGGGTTCTCGGCGTTCTTCTCCTCGTCGGAGATTGCGATGTTCTCGCTGGCGAAACACCGCGTGGACTCGCTGGTTGAGGCCGGCGTCCCGAATGCGGAGACCGTCTCCGAGCTCAAATCGAATCCGCACCGCCTGCTCGTGACGATTCTCGTCGGAAACAACATCGTCAACATTGCGATGTCGTCGATTGCGACTGCCATCGTCAGCATCTACTTCGACCCCGGGGCGGCCGTCTTGGCTTCCACGTTCGGGATCACGACGCTCGTCCTACTGTTCGGTGAGAGCGCACCGAAGTCGTACGCCGTGGAGAACACCGAATCGTGGGCCCTTCGGATCTCGCGCCCGCTCAAGTATTCCGAGTACGTCCTGCTCCCGTTGGTCGTCGTCTTCGATTACCTCACGCGCGTGATCAACAAGGTCACCGGCGGTCGCTCGGCCATCGAGACCTCGTACATCACCCGCGATGAGATCCAGGACCTCATCCAGACCGGCGAGCGCGAGGGCGTCATCGAGGAAGAAGAACGGGAGATGCTCGATCGGATCTTCCGGTTCAACCAGACGATCGTCAAGGAAGTGATGACTCCGCGGCTCGATATGACGGCCGTCGCGAAAGACGCTACCATCGACGAGGCGATCGAGACCTGTGTCCAGTCCGACCACGAACGGGTACCCGTCTACGAGGGCAATCTGGACAACATCATCGGGATCGTGACGGTCCGCGACCTCGTGCGTGAGAAGCATTACGGCGTGGGTACTGCCTCGTTGACTGACATCGTTCAGCCCACGCTCCACGTCCCCGAGTCGAAGAACGTCGACGAACTGCTGACAGAGATTCAGGACAACCGCCTGCGAATGGTGATCGTCATCGACGAGTTCGGGACGACGGAAGGACTCGTCACCCTGGAGGACATGGTCGAAGAGATCGTCGGCGACATCCTCGAGGACGACGAGGAGGAGTCCTTTGAGTACGTCGGCGACCGCGAGACGCTGGTCCGCGGCGAGGTCAACATCGACGAAGTCAACGAGGAACTCGGTCTGGACCTCCCGGAGGGCGAGGAGTTCGAGACGCTCGCGGGATTCGTCTTCAACCGCGCGGGCCGCCTCGTCGAGGAGGGCGAGGAGATCACCTACGACGGGATCACCATCCGGATCGAACAGGTCGACAACACCCGGATTATGAAGGCGCGGATCACGACCCCCGAAGAACCGGTACTCGATGCCGCGGAGGAAAACGTCGAGGGCGTCGAGGCGGATTCGGAGTCGCTACCGCAGGAGTGAGGCACTCGATTGCGGGCGGTTACAGCACGATCTCCAGTCCGGTGAAGGCCGCGTAGGCGACCCCGAACGCGAGCCCGAGCGATCCCGCCCACGCGAGCACGGTCTTGAGCATCTTCTCGCGGCTCACGCCCGCACCGCCGGCAGCGTACCCGCTCCCGATGATTGCGCTGACGATGATCTCGTTGAACGAGACCGGAATCCCGAGCGCGACTGCCGTCTGGGCGATTGCGAACGACGGGATCATCGCGGCGATCGATCGGCGCGGCCCCAGCGAGGAGTAGTCCTGCGAGAGGGCCTTGATCATCCGCGGTGCGCCGGTCCACGACCCGACGAGGAGACCGAGACCACCGCCGACCAGAAGCGCCGGAAGCGGGACCGACACCGCATCGAGGAGGGGAACGAGCGGCCCGATTGCGAGGCCGACCTGGCTCCCACCAGCGGAGAACGCCACCAACCCGCCGAGAACCAGCAGAAACCGTCGCTGTCCTTGAGCGAGATTCTGGACTACTTCACGCCGGACCAGCGCGGCGGAGACGCCGACGAACAGTACCGAGACGGCGGCAACCCCGAGGTCGATGCCGACGACTGGGAGGAGTATCGGCGGCGTTACGGCCGCGCCGACCTCCGCAAGCGACCGGCCAGATTCGCCGCCAAGCACGGCGAACCGAATGTTTGCGACCAGCAGGCCAACCACCCCGCCAAGTGCGGGGACCGCGGTCGTCTCGGGGATGGACTTCTTGCGGAGCAACCGCGCGGTTCCGTAGGCGATTCCGCCGCCGACGAACGGAGTCAGTACCCACAGCGCCGCGATCTCCTGGTACTTCGCGATCGCTGGCCCGCCGCCGGCGGCAAGGCCGACGCCGACGACCGCGCCCGTGACGGTGAAGGCGGTCGCAATCGGATACCCGGCGAAGACGCCGATTGCGACGAGCGCGGCCGCGACGATGAGCGCGACGGTCGACGCCGTGGCCGTCAGAACGGACCCGACGACGAGTTCGGTCCCGACCGCCTCCGTGACGTTCGCGCCTTGGAGGACGGCCCCAGCCAGGCCGAGCACGCCGACAATGAACCCGGCGCGCATCACCGAGATTGCGTTCGCCCCGACAGCAGGGGCGAAAGGGGTCGATCCCGATGACCCCGCACCGATCGACCACGCCATAAAGAGACTCGCGAGCGCGGCGACGACGAGCGTCGCAAGCACAGCGGCCGCAGCCATACGGCTTACTTCCCCCGGTACCCTTCGTCGAAACCGTCCCGGAGTCCCGTCAGCGTCCGGCGTACGAACAGGTACGCGAAGAAGACGAACGTGAGTAGAAACGCCACGAGGAGGATCAACGCGGGGTTCGACGCGATGAAGTCGACCGCGACGTCGACCTGAGCTGGGTCGCCACCGGCCTCGACCGGACGGGATCGGCCGATAAGTCCCGGCTGACGGGTTATCATAGCCCTCGCTTTCCCCGGCGCTATTAAAGACGTTTCGCCGTGGGGTCGTCGTGGGCCATCTCACTGATGTGGACGCTTCCCTCCCCCGGCTGACGCTCTGCACGGCCAGAACGAGTCGCCGGGAGGTGCCTGTTCGGAAAGAGGGGGAAGACTCATCACATACGCGTGAAAATCGTCGCGGAGAGATGGCCGATCTCCTGCCCTCCCGGCCAGAGATTTCCGACGATAACAAAGAACCGCGCGTCGTCGGACTCGACAGCGACGACGTCGACGACCTGCTCGCCGCAATCTCTTCGGAGACGGCGCGGCAGTTGCTCTCGGAGATCCACGAAGAACCGGGTCCACCTTCTGACCTTGCTGATCGCATCGATACGTCGATCCAGAACGCCCAGTACCATCTGGAGCGCCTCGAATCAGCGGGGCTCATCGACCCGGCCGGGACGGCCTACTCCGCGAAGGGCCGGGAGATGACGGTCTATGCTCCCTCGGACCAGGCGCTCGTTGTCGTCGCGGGGAACGAAGCCGACACCAGCGGGCTGCAGTCGGCCCTCACGCAACTCCTCGGTGGACTCGGGGTCGTCGCGCTCGGGAGTGTCGTCGTCGATCGACTCGCACGGGCTGGAGCGGGGCCGAGTCTGGCGACCAGAAGCGGTTCGGGCGGAGCAAACGGCGGTGATGGTGGTGCAGCCAATCTCAACGATCAAGCGACTGCGGAGCTGTCCGCGACGCCGACGCCCGAAGCCGCGTCCGCGACACAGACGAGCGACGGCGGGATCAGCGTCGCGGAGGCGACCCAGACGGCGACGCCCGCGGAGACGGCGACACCGACTCCACAGCCCGAATCGACCGAGACCGCAGCCCAACTCGCGACCGATGCGGCCCAGACGGCGGTGACTACGTCGGCCGGGGGCGGTGGCGGGGGCCTGTTTGAGATGATCGGATCAGCTATCGGGGGGCTCCCGCCCGGTGCGTTCTTCTTCCTCGGTGGCGTCGTCGCCCTCTCGTTCGTCGCGCTAATCTGGCGACAGTAGCCGCAGGCTCGATCGAGACGATAAAATCCATCTTTGAGTCTACGTCGCTTATTTTACGATACCGTTCTTTGGTGGTAGTGAGGGTCGAAGCCCCGCCGGACTGCCGGCCAGTAGTCACCGCCCGGCTCCCCACCCTTCCGGGTCAACACTCGCCGCAATCGCTCCCTGCCCCCTCCGAATCGCGGCGATTGGCCGACACCGGCCACCGGCTCCGACCTGCGTCGATTCTTTCTCTCCCCTGTCCTCTCGAGCGTCATCTCCGTCAGTTAACTCACCGACTGCGTGCCGTCCCGCTGCCGTCAATGACGAAGGATTCGAACGTCTCGCCGCCGACAGTGACGAGTTCCCCGTCGATCCCGCCATCTGGTAACCGCTGGAATTCCGCGTGTGCCGCCCGATTCCCCCGTGGCTGAGCGTGACTGCCCGGATTGAGGAGGATGACTTCGCCGCTCGGGTCGTAGGTGGGGCGGTGGCTGTGCCCGAAGAGCACTACGTCGGCGGCACGTTGGCGGCCGAACAGCGATAGCGCGGTTGATCCACCGCGCTGGGTGTGTGTCATCGCGAAGGTCAGCCCGGCGAAGGTGAACGACCGGGCCTCGGGAAGCCGATCGCGGATCCCGCTGTCGTCGTTGTTGCCGGTGACGCCGAGCAGCCGGTCCGCCTCGGACTCGAAGGCGTCGAGAACGGACTCGCGCATAAAGTCACCCAGATGTGCCACGATGTCGGCCTCGCGGACGGCTCGCAGGGTCCGCCCCGTGAGTCGATGGGAATCGGTACTGTGCGTATCGGAGACGACGACGAGCATAGCCGTTCTACGTCGGCCGACGACAAGAAGTGTCCGACAGAAGCGTTTCGGCGCTGGACCGCGGTGGAAACCACTTTATCCCCCTCGCCAGAGTAAACCCGTATGGCCGGAAGCAAAGGCGTCGTCCTCGCAGCCCTCGTCGCGAACGGTGCCATTGCCATCCTGAAGTTCCTCGCATTCCTCCTCACCGGGAGTCCCTCGATGCTCTCGGAGACGTATCACTCGGTCTCCGATACGGGCAATCAGATATTCCTCCTGCTCGGGATCCGGTACAGCAACAAGGCAGTGAGCCGCGAACACCCCTTCGGCTACGGGAAGGCACAGTTCT
>NZ_JBDGQZ010000005.1:0-93297 GCF_042218505.1 Halobellus sp. | reverse complement strand
CAAGGCTAACATCAGATTCCATCTGTACGGCGGACCGCAGGGGTGGAATCCTCATCTCTTGCGGACGTGAACGTACGGAGTTCGGAGCCATAAAGGCACCGATCCGCGTCATAACCGGCCGAAGCCGGCGCGCCCGAGTGGGGACGGAATCGAACCGCGCCCCGGTCGCGGTGTGTCGTTCGCATTCAACTGGAACCGACTCGAACACTTAAGCCCGTCGTATCGTCACCGTCCCAAGATTGGGACGACGCCGGCGACGGGCCCGTCGAAGGGCGTCCAGTGAGCTTCCCATCCGGAGTGACCCGGGCGGGCTTCCGCGTATTAGTTCGAATGCCCGGGTGATATAAAAGGCCGTCGTATCGTTCCCGCTTCGTTATGCGATTTCACACCGAGGGGCAGGACCCACAACTTGCCACTGATGGCTCGACGTAGGGGAGGTGAGCCACAGGAAATGTATCGCGCGGTCGGAGGCCGAGACGTCATCCCACGCGTCGAGCGTGCGGTCTGCTCGGGTGGTAACCGCGCATTCGGAGATGTATGTGGGACGGACAAAGGGATGACGGACCAAGCGAGGCGGGCGTCCGGTCAGGGACGGGACGACGCCGGAGCCTGACCGGAGTACCTCCTACCGATAGCACGGGCGGAGCCGTAATGCGGTCGATCAGTTACTTCTCGATGTGCTCGATGCCCTGCTTCGAGACGTTACCCCGCGTGACAGTTGAGACCTCGTTGTCCTGCATCCACCCGGGCTTGTCGTCGGGCGCGGAGTCGTGCCAGGCCCACGCGTGATAGACGTGTACTCTGTCAGTGCCACGTTCGAGCAGTCGGATCTCGGTGGGGTCGTTTTTGGCTTCGTCTTCGGTTTCGTACTCTTCGTAGCCCTGGAGTCGACGGGCGGCTTTCAGCGCAGCCTGTCGCGGCATCCGACCCGTGAACTGTTTGGTCTTCTGTCCGTCCTCGAGCATAACGAAGTTCCGCTTGCCGTCCTCGCGTACCATCTTTGGGACCTCTGTGTCAAAGAAACACATGGTTCGGCTTAAGTATACCGGCAAAGCCGCCTGCGGCGGCGGGGTCGCCTGTCACATTCGGGTCGAAATCGCCGCCGCCAGCGTCGATACGATGAGCCGATCGGGACGGTCGTCTCCCATCGGGGAGAACTGCGACGATCGCTCCGCGAAAATTCGGGCCACTGTGGCCCGGACCGAGCGTCGCAGAGGATCACAGGGGCCCATAACCGCGGGTCAGTCGGTTACTCCTTGCAGCCGACCAGTTGACAGCGAGAAACCGCCTTCCCTTCCCGCGTGTGTACGCGATCAATCAGTCATTACCGTAATTGAGAAGTCGTAAACAACAGTTATGTATATCTTGCGCCAAACCTTCGGTTAGACAGTTCCGATGGTTCGGAAAAAGAAGCTCAGCCCGAGTGGCGCGAAAGACGAAGACGGCGAGTACCACAACGTCCACGTGAATCTCCACGAGGACGAACTCGCCGTGGCCGGGATGGAAATCGGCGACGAGGTGTTCGTTCGGGTCCGAGACGGAAAGATCATCATTCAAAAGGCCGACCCGGACGCGGTCGAACACGACTTCTGACCGGATGCATCGAGGGATCGACTGGACGCCGGAGCCGGGACGTTCGACCGAGAGTGAGAAACAGGGGCTTCCGTGATCGAGTCAGCATATCGCGCACTCAGGCCGCTTCTCTTCTCACTGCCCGCAGAGAGCGCACATCGTACGGTCCACCGCGGGCTGGAAACAGTCCAACATACGCCGATCGAGGACGCCCTCCGGGAGCGTCTCACCGTCGGCGACCCGCGTCTCACCGTTGACGCCTTCGACCAGTCGTTCGCGAACCCCGTCGGTGTCGCCGCCGGATTCGACAAGAACGCCGAGTTGCCGTCGGTTCTCGGCGCACTCGGCTTCGGTCACGTCGAGGTCGGCGGCGTCACCGCCCACGCGCAGGCGGGGAACGTCAGACCGCGGATGTTCCGTCTCGTCGAGGACCGGGCCATCGTCAACCGAATGGGCCTCAACAACGAGGGTGCCGACGCCGTCGGCGAGCGGCTGCGCCAGAGCCCCGATCCAGGGATCCCGCTCGGCGTCAACGTCGCACTCTCGGAGGCAGCGGACAGCGACGAGGCCCCCGAGGACTACCGCTACACGTACGAGCAGGTGGCCGAGGGCGCCGACTACCTGGCGGTCAACGTCTCCTGTCCGAACAGCGAGGGGATTCGCGACCTCCAGAACCGCGAGTCGCTGGAGGCCATCCTCGGGACGCTCGCCGACGCCGGCGCGTCGCCACTCCTGGTGAAACTCTCGCCGGACCTCCCGGAGCCAGCCATCGAGGACGCCCTCGCTGTCGTCGACGACTTCGACCTCGACGGCGTCATCGCAACGAACACCACGACGGACCGACCGGACGAACTCGGGAGTCCGAAGCGGGCCGAGCAGGGCGGCCTCTCGGGCGAACCGATCGAGGATCGCTCGACAGAAATGGTTCGGTTCGTCGCCGAGCGGACCGACGTTCCCGTGATCGGTGTCGGCGGTGTCTCGGGCGCGTCGGGCGCGTACGCGAAGATCCGTTCGGGAGCGAGCCTCGTGCAGCTGTACACTGGGCTCGTCTACGAGGGGCCGACGCTCGCCCGCGACATCAACGAGGGGCTGCTCGACCTGCTCGAACGAGACGGATACGACAGCGTCGTGGACGCAGTCGGCGCGGACCTGTAGCGACGAATCGAACCGGACAGTCGGTCAGTCGCGGTGGACGATCACGACGACGTCCTCGGTGTCCACCATCTCGCCCTCGCCGGTGTACCGCTGTTCTTTCTGGATCTCGAACATCTCCGGGCCGAGTTCGACGTCTGCGACGTGCAGTTCGTCGTCGACGGTCTCGTACGCTCCTTCTTCGAGCGCGGCTTCGATGTCGGAAACCCGGCTCCCGAACTCGGGGCCGACAAGCGAGTAGTCGAGGTCGACGCCGGTAACGACCGTCTCGATTGCCGGGCGCTCGGAGAGGATCGCCAGTTCGTCGACGTGCATCACGCTGGAGATGTCGTCTTCGAAGCCGGAGACGTCGCCCCAGACCTCGACGCGGTCGAGGTCGGCGTTCATCGACAGTTTCGCGTCGCTCTTGTACTTCCGGAGCGCGCCCACGACCTCCATTGCCGTCTCGCCCGCCTCGAAATCCGCGTCGACGCCGAGCGGTTCGGGCCACCCGCTCTGGTGAACGCTGCTGTCTTCGTGCATATCCCGCCAGAGTTCTTCAGTCGCGTGTGCGAGGATGGGCGAGAAGAGTTTGAGGAACCGCCGGTGGGCCACCGACAGCGTGTAGGCGGCCGAGGGGTCGTCCCCGTCGCGGACGCGCTGTTTCGCGATCTCGAGGTAGTCGTCACAGAACGTGTGCCAGAAGAAGCCTCGAAGGCCGTCGCGGGCCTTCGAGAACTCCCGACTCTCGAAGCGGTTTGTCAGTCGCTCGATCTCGCGGTCCAGCGACGCCAGAAGCCACCGGTCCAGCGCGGCGAGATCGTCGTGGTCGAACTCCGGCGGCGCGTCCTCAGTGAGGCTCTCGACGAGTTTCGAGGCGTTCCAGAGTTTCCGGAGGAGTTTCTCGCCGGCGCGGAGTCCTTTCTCGGAGTATGGGAGGTCGTCGCCGACAGCCGATCCGGCCGCCCAGTACCGCGCGGCATCCACGGGGTACTTCGAGACGACCTCGTCCGGCGCGACGATGTTGCCCTTTGATTTCGACATCTTCTCTCTGTTTTCGTCGAGCACCATCCCGTTGATCATCACGCTGTCGAAGGGCACCGTGCCGGTGTGCTCGTAGCACTTCACGACCGTGTGGAAGAGCCAGAAGGAGATGATGTCGTGGCCCTGTGGCCGAAGGTCGAACTGGTAAAGTTCGGGGTTCTCAAACCCGAACTCCTCGTGTTCTGCGTCCCAGTCCCAGCCGGCGTTGATCAGCGGCGTGAGCGACGAGGTCGCCCACGTGTCGAGGACGTCGTCCTCGGGGACGAACGCCGCGTGGCCACACTTCGGGCAGGCGTCGACGGGTGGGTCGTCACTCAGCGGATCGACCGGAAGCCTCTCTTTGTCGGCGAGGACCGGTTCGTCACAGTCGGCGCAGTACCACACCGGGAACGGGATTCCAGAGGAGCGCTGTCGGGAGATAGCCCAGTCCCACTGGAGCCCCTCGATCCAGTTTTTGTATCTGGTGTACATCTTCTCGGGGTACCAGTCCATCTCTTTGCCGGCCTGGAGGTATGCCTCGCGCTTGTCGAGCAGTTCGACGTACCACTGCTCTTTGACCAGGAACTCCACGCCCGTCCCGCAGCGCTCGTGGACGTTCACCGTGTGGGTGATCCCCCAGCGGTCCAGGAGCGCGCCCGCGTCGTGCAGGTCTTCAACGATAGCCTCGCGGGCCGCCTCCGAGGAGAGGCCCTCGTACTCGTCCGCAACGTCGGTGAGCGTGCCCGACTCGTCGATGGCGATCCGGAGATCGAGGTCGTGTGCCTGGTACCACTCGATGTCAGTCTGGTCGCCGAACGTACAGCACATCACGATGCCCGAGCCCGTCTCCATATCGACGCGCTCGTCCTCGATGACCGGCACCTCCTGATCGAACAGCGGGACGCGCGCGGTCTCGCCCACGAGGTCCTGGTTCTCGTCGTCGTCGGGGTGAACGAAGACGGCCACACAGGCCGGCAGGAGTTCGGGCCGGGTCGTCGAGATGGTGAACTGCTCGGGGTCGTCCGCGTCACCGCGCCCAACGATGTCGAAGGCGATGTCGTGGAAGTGACTCGGCTGTTCGTCGTCCTCGGTTTCGACCTGCGAGATCGCCGTCTCACACTCCGGACACCAGATCGCCGGCGCGCGCTGTCGGTACTCGCGGCCCTGTTCGTAGAGGTCGATGAAGGAGAGTTGTGAAATCCGACGGACTTCCGGGGAGATCGTCTGGTACGTCTGGTTCCAGTCGATCGAGATACCCAGGCTCTGCATCTTTTCGGTGAACTCCGCTTCGTACTCGGCGCAGACCTCCTGCGTCATCCGCTGGAACTCGCGGCGCTCGTAGTCCTGATGGCGCACGTCGAGTTCGTCTTCGGCGAGCCGCTCGGAGGCGATCCCGTTGTCGTCGTAGCCGAACGGGAAGTAGACGTCTTTCCCGCGCATCCGGTTGAACCGTGCGACGAAGTCCTGCAGCGTGAAGCCGTAGACGTGGCCCCAGTGCAGGCTGCCGGATACCGTCGGTGGCGGCGAGTCGATCGAAAACGCTGTGTCGGGGTTCTCGGCGTCGCCCTCGTAGGCGTAGGTCTCGTCGTCGACCCACCGGTCTTGCCACTTCGCCTCGACGGTGTCGGGGTCGTATTCTCCGCTCGGCATCCTGGGCGAAAATACCGGTGGGCGGGCTGTTAAGTGGCTCGATTAGACGGACGGAGGCGGGAAAAATCGAGGAGTCGATGGCGTCGTACTGATTACGCTCACCTCATACCGCCGAGCGTCGTCAACGGGGGATCTCTCGGCGGCAAAAAGTGAGAGTAAACAGTATCAGTCGTCGCCGAGCGCCGCGAGGTCGAACTCGAAGGCCGCCACCGGCAGTTCGAGGTCGTGTTCGACCAGCACCGACGGGTGGAGTTCGCCGACGACGCCGACGGCCTCGCCGTCGATCACGACGGTGGCGACCCGTCCGTCGATGAACGAGGGGTGATCGGTCGGCGGCGTCGCCAGGTCGGCGGCGAAGTCACGACACATCGCCTGCAACCGGGCCTTCGCGTCCTCGTACGTCGCGTCGTTACGAGCGAGGACCGCGCCGACGTGCCGACGCTCGCGGACCCGGGTGTCGATGTCGTCGTCGCGCTCGGCCACGAGGCCGACCTCCGCGAGGTCCTGCGGGTACGCGCGGTGGGTGTTGTTCTCGAGTACCATTACCAGCGACGGGAGGAGCCACGGGCGGAGGATCGTGTAGTCCTCGCTGTAGGGTTCGGTGATCTCGACCGCCTCGCCGCCGCCCAGATACTCGCCCCCGGGCTCGACGTTCATCCGGTCGTGGACCGCCGTCTCCCGCGTCATATGGAAGTTCAGGAGGTCCTCGAAGCCCAGGCCGGTGAGGACGTTCCGCGTCGCGGCCTCGAGTCGGGAGCGCTCGTGGCGACCCCCGACAGTGCCGAGGTCCGGATACTTGGGTTCGAGTTCGTCGAAGCCGTACGCGCGGCCGACGTCGTCGATCAGATCCAGGGGATGGAGTATATCCGTCCGGTAAGGCGGAATCGACACCTCGTAAACCGGTTCGTCGGGGATAACCGCTGTGTCGCGTCCGGCGTTCGCGCTCGCGTCACGATCGTTGTCGACAGCCGCATCGAGACCTGAGCGCTCGAAGAGGTCGATCACCTCCCGGGGTTCGAACTCGACGCCCAGCATCGTCTCGATGCGATCGTGGCTCACCGACTTGGTCTCGACCTCGAAGTCCGGCCGGACGAGCGTGCGCTCGCCGTCGGACGAGGAGGATCCGTACGCGATCTCGACTTCCTCGATTGTCGCGCCGCGAGCGGAGAGGGCGTAGCAGATGATGTTGCACATCCGGTCGATCGTCCACTGATCCGTGCCGGTGAGTTCGACCAGTAGTTCCCGGGAGTCGGTCGAAACCTCGGTCCGGCGGCCGTTAATTACCGGCGGGAACGAAAACAGCCCGAGTTCGTCGTAAATCGCCGGACAGCGGTCGTACTCGGTGACGAGATCGGCGTACGTTTCGCCAGTCGGGTGCTCCGCGAGCACCTCGGCGGGCGTCAACTCCCTGTCGCTGTCCAGCGGAACGAACGTGTCACCGCCGGGGTCGATCCCGGTGTAGGTGATCGAGTTGCCCTCGCTGTCGTCGGTCAGGGTATCGCCCTTGATCGCCACCAGGTCGTGGATGCCGATCGCGCCCTTCGCGCGCTTTCGACCCATCGTGGCGTGTAGTTTCTCCTGCAGTTGGATCAGCGAGTCGAGACTTTGCTCGTCGAGATCGACGCCTCGGACGATTGCGCCCGTGACGTACGGCCGCTCGTCGGGCACGTCGCTGTCGACGACGTACGTGAAGTCGGGATCGTTGGTGTCCGGTACACGGACCCCGTGGTCGTCGCCGTAGTGGTACCGCAGCGAGCGCGCGACGCCTTCGACCGACAGGCGGTCGAGTCGGTCGGGGCCGAACTCGAACTGGAGTGAGCCGTCATCGGTCTCGCCCTCGAACTCCAGACCGAGTCCGAACAGATCCGATTTCAGTTCCTCGTCGTCCTTTTCGTCGTGGCCAGTCAGTGCCCGAAGTTCGTCGGGATCGATATCGACGACAGGCATCAGTAGGTCACCTCCGCGCCGCGGAGGAATTCAAGATCGGCAAGCGTCCCGTGCAGATCGCGGATGTCCTCGGCTCCCGTGGTCAGCATCGCGAGGCGTTCGAGCGCGAGTCCCCACGCCATCACGTCGTGCTCGACGCCGAGCGGTTCCAGCACCTCGTCGCGGAACATTCCCGAGTTGCCGATCTCGATGAGTTCCCCGGTCGTGGGATGCTTACCGAACAACTCGAAGGAGGGCTCGGTGTAGGGGTTGTAATGCGGTTTGAACTGGATATCGGTGATGCCGAACTGCTCGTAGAACTCGACGAACGTACCCATCAGATCGCGGACCGAGAGGCTCTCGGCCATCACCCATCCCTCGATCTGGAAGAACTCCAGCAGGTGGGTGGCGTCCAGCGTGTCGTTCCGGTAGACCTTCTCGACGGAGAAGTAGCGCTGCGGTGGGTCCAGTTCGCCGACCTCGGTGCCGGAGAGGTATCGCATCGACAGCGACGTGGTGTGTCCGCGGAGGGCGATCGCTCGCGCGAAGTCCTCCGACCACGGGGAGTGGTAGCCGTCGCCGTCCGCGCCGACGCCCTCGCGATGGGCGGCTTCGACGCTGTCGACGAGATTATCGGGGAGATCCGCGATCGGCGGGACGTCGAGCGCGAAGCGGTCCCAGTGGGTCCGCGCCGGGTGGTCCTGCGGCATAAACAGACAGTCGTTGATCCAGAAGTCCGCGTCGGCGTGGGGGCCCTCCATCTCCTGGAAGCCCATTCCGACGAGGACGTCCTTGACGCGCTCGGCGGTCTGTCTGAGGACGTGCGTCTTGCCGCCCTGGACGTCGGGCGCGTCCGCCTCGACGTTGTACTCGGTGAACGCCACGTCCTGCCACTCGCCGGAGGTGAGCAGTTCGGGCGTCAGCCGATCGACGGTCTCGGCGGTCTCGATGCCCTCCATCAGCGCGGTGACGCCCGGGTCGGAGAGGGTGACCGTCCGAACGGTTCGCTCGTTTCGATCGACGAGGTTCCGCGAGACCAACTGATCGAGGACCTCGTCGTCGCGTTCGTCCACGTCCTCGCCGTCGGCAAGTGCAGTGAGCGCGGCCGCTTCGGGGTCTTCGCCCGCGTCGGCATCGGGGTCGGCGGCGAGTTCCCCGCGTTCGATGGTGCCGTAGCCTTTCCGGCCGTAGTTCGCAAGCGCGATGTCGGCTGCCGGGCCGTCGAGATCGGCCGTGTCGATGACCTGGCCCAGCTGGACGGGGTCGTCGTCGGCACCGGCCTCGACGGCGGCGCGGTACAGTCGCGTTTCGGGGAGGCCGGCGTCGACGTACGCGTGGCCCTCCTCGGTCAGTTCGTACTCGACGGACTCGCGTTCTGTGAGGTTCAGCAAGCCCTCGTCTCGGAGTTCGAAGACGGCCTGCGTCGCCGTTTCGGGCTTCAGGTCCGCCTCCGCGGCGAGTCGATCGATCGGCGTCTCGTCTGTCGCGCTCGCGGCGTTCAACACCGCGACCTGTGATTCGGGAAGTTTCATTCTGGAATGTACGCAGTCGTTGTCGCGTCTACCGCTCGGCCGCCAGTTAGCAGTTCCGAAGACCGCGGACACCACGCGTCCGCGAAGGGTCGGTTTGGACGGTTTCACCAGTGCCCGCCAGTCGGGCCCGGCGGCGCGACGGATCCACCGCCCTCACGCGACTGTAAAAACAAACACAGGCCCGTCGATGTCGGTCGGTTCGCTGGCGACGCTGCGCCGCGCGAGGTCGGGACTGTGGTGCATACCCCAACACAGCGCTGGCGCGGGCAAAACAGTTCCGAAATCGTGCAGTGCGGTGCCACGTCTCACGAC
Source organism: Halobellus sp. (assembly GCF_042218505.1). Lineage (NCBI taxonomy): Archaea > Methanobacteriati > Methanobacteriota > Halobacteria > Halobacteriales > Haloferacaceae > Halobellus > Halobellus sp. The sequence goes on along the minus strand of NZ_JBDGQZ010000005.1, from coordinate 84,151 downwards.
AGCCCCGAGGTTATCTCCGCCGGTGTCGAACCACCGAGTATGCCCGAGGCGGTGCTGTTCGAATCTGAGAGTTCACAGGACCGTGCGGCAATCGCCTCGTACCTGCGCGACGTCGCAGCGAAACTCGAAGCCGGCGACGAGGGGACCCTCAGCGCCGGGGACCGGTCCGCGACGCTCGCCCCGCCCGAGCGGCCCACATTCGACGTCAAGGCCGAACGCGAGGGGCCGGCCGACGAGCAAGGCGACCTGGGTATCGAGTTCGAGATCGAGTGGCACGAAGGCGACGAGAGCGGGAGCGAACTCTCGGTCGAGTAAGCCGATTGCGGTCCGAAGGTGCTCAGTCGTCGCCGGGTGCGACGCCGCGTCGGGGCGATTCCAGCGAGATGTCCAGGTCTTCGAGGAGTTCCTCGACCTCCGCGCGCTTCTCTTGATGATCTTCGAGGAACGCCTGCATCAGTTCGGCGGCCTGCTCCTTGCAACCGCCGCAGAGTCGCTCGCCGTTCACGCATTCGTCGTAGACCTCCTTGGCGAACTCGTCGTCGTCGCCCGCGAGGAGATAGGCGTAGAGTTCGTAGACGGGGCACTCATCGGCTTTGCCGCCGAGTTCGCGCTGTTTCTCGGCGGTCTCGCGGCCGCCGGTCGTCGCGGCTTTCACTTTCTCGTACCCCTCCTCAGGATCGTCGAGAAGCGAGATGTGCGACGCCGGGATCGACGACGACATCTTCCCGCCGGTCAGTCCGGTCATAAAGCGGTGGTACACCGACGACGGCGGCACGAACCCGTAGCCGCCGTTGTCGAGCTCGATCTCCTGCGCCAGTTCCTCGGCCTCCGCGGCGTCGAGATCGAATGCGTCCACGTGTTCGTCGTACCGCCGTTTCTCGCCCGGAACGGCCTCGATGAGCGCCTCGAAGGCCTCCTCGGTGGCGTTGAGGTCGAGGAAGCGAACGCGGGGGCGGAGCGGCTCCATCCCGCCGTTTTCGAGTTTCTCGACGGCGGAGTCCCGAACGGCATCGTCGACGACGACGCCGCGTTCGTCCAGCGCCGTCTGGTCCGCTTCGGCGAGCCACGCGCCCGCCTCCTCACAGCGGGGTCGATCGGGCTCGTCGGCGTACTCGTCGCGGGCGTCGTAGACAGCGCCGACGAGAGCGCGTTCGGCGTCTGTGAGTTCGAAGCTCGCGTACGCTTCGGTCACGCCGAAGAAGCGCATCCGCGCCGCGAGGTCGCGAGCGAAGCGAACGTGCGGGTCCTGATCGGGGCCAACGGGGATAACCGTCGGCTTCGGTTCCTCCAACTGGGGATAGAGGATGTCGGCCATCTGGGTGACGACCGACTGCATATGTGAGACGTTCGTCTCGCCGTCGAAGCCGTAGATGCCCTGGAACTCCGAGAAGTTCGCCTTCGAGCCGAGTTCGAACGCGAGATCCTGCAGTTCGCGGTTGTCCGACTGTCGATAGAGTTCGCCCTCTTCGGGATCGAAGCCGAGCGCGAGCAGGCTGAGGAGGTAGTCCCGGGCGTGCTCGTCGATCTCCACCCACGACATTCCGCGTGCGGAGTGCGCTTCGAGGTCGGCGATCAGGGCGTAGGCGTCCGCGCCCTGCTCTTGATGCCAGATTATCTCGTCGAACACCAGTTTGTGGCCGATGTGGGGGTCGCCGGTCGGCATAAAGCCCGAGAGGACGGCCGCGTCCTCGCCCGCGCGGAGCGCGTCGGCGACGGGTTCGTAGTCCCGGTGACCGAAAATGACGCCCCGACGCATCAGGTGGTGCGGGTTCGGAGTCTGTGAGAGGACGTCGTCGAACTCGCCGATGCCGAACTCCTCGAAGAGTTTCCGGTAGTCGGAGACGGTCGAGGAGCCCCACGGGTCGAGCGCGACGTCGTCGGCACCGGCCGCGGCGTCGTCGGTACCGCCGTCGGCCAGCGCCCGGCGTGCCTGCTCGTCGTTCTGGGCCTCGCGCTCGGGGGCGTCGTGGTCTCGTGTCATAAGGTGAGTCGGGCTACCGAGAGCCAGTCTATCTCGCCGTTCGCCGCGGTGAGCGCAAAAACCATTCGCTTCCGGACCCCGCCGGCGAGCCTGACGTCCAGTGAGAGGTCCCGCGGGTAGAAGACGTGGTCCGGCGCCACCACCCGCACGAGATCCGTCGAGTGAGAGAGGTCCTCGACGCCGGTGAACTCGTCGTAGACGCGGAAGTCCGCGCCGAACTTGAACCCGCTCTTGGGAACGACGCCGCGGTCCCGGAGCGCGGCGTACGCCCGCAACCGGCGGTCGAACCGCTCGCCCTCGACTTCCCGGCCGAGCGCGACGACCGCGGCGGGGTCGGCGTCGACGGCGCCGCGCTGGGCGAGGTACGCTCCCTCAACGAGCGAGAGTTGCAGGGGTCCCGAGTCGGCGTTGCGGCCGAACAGCCGCTGGCCGTAGAACCGCCGCTCGTAGAGCGCTTCCGACGCGCCGTAGCAGACGACCCGGTCGCCGAGGAGATCGGCATCGACGGCGGACGGGAGGCCCGCCTCGGTGTCGGAACCCACGCCGGTGTCGTCGGCTGCCATCGTCGTTGCATCGTCGGTTCCCGTCGTCGCCTCGTCGTCCGGTGTCGATGTCTCGTTCTCCGTCGCCGCGTCGGCCTCGGAGCCGACTGCAGGGTCGCTGACTGTCTCGAAGTACGTCAGTTCGCCGTCCTCGTCGACGATCGCGAGGACGACTCCACCGAGCGAGTCCGCGCGGATCGCCTCACGCTCGCCGGCGACGCGGACACGGTGGGCGACCTTCTGGTCCCAGGGGCCGTTTCCACGGGGATAGACGACGAAATCGACGTCGTTCGCCACGTCGCCGGCGACGCCCGGCCACGCTTCGCGGGCGGGCGAGAGATAGAATCCCCGGTCGCGGAGGTCCTTGTAGACCGCGAAGTGAAGCGTCGCGCCCGTCCGGACGAGGTACTCCCGAAAGTCCAGTCGGTGGGGGCCGTCGGCGTCGCTCCCGGCGGCCGCTCCCCCGGCGGTCGCAGATTCGTCCACGACGGCGTCGAGGTCGCCGCGCGAGAGCAGGTGGGCCGCCTCGACGGGAGCCAGTTCGATGCGGTTCCGGTCCAGCGGCCGACCGTAGCCACGGGCGTCGTAGAACCGCTGTCTGGCGTCGCCACCGACGCGGACCACACCGTCGGCCAGTGTCCCGTCCATACCGAAGTGGCGAACCGGCGGCGACATATGACCTGCGATCGGTGGGTACGCAACCGCGTGGGCCGCGCCCCGGCCGACGGCGTCAGCGATCCGGTGACGAGCACCGATCAGGTCGTGAACGACTCACACGTCCCGTCGAGACACCGCCGGCCGCGCGCGGTCTCGAAGACCGGCAGGCCGCAGGCGCAGTCGTCGACGACGACACCTACCGGGATGGCGAAGGCCGTCTCGCAGTCGGGGTAGGCGTCGCAACCGGCGAGCAGACGGCCACCGCGCCGGATGATTCGGAGGTCGTCGCCGCAGTCCGGGCAGTCCCACTCGCGATCGAACCGCTCGCGGACGGCGTCGTCGAGCGACGCACAGGAGCGATCGAGACAGAGTTCGAAGGCTTCGCCGGCCTCGGCGCGGATCGTCGGAAGCCCGCACGCCTCGCAGATGTCGTCGAGGACGGTCGCCCCCGCCGGTAGCGGGAAGGTGACGTCGGAATCCAGGCCGCGGATCGTGCCGCTCGCCCGCACCAGCGGTTCGCCCGTCTCCGGATGCGACCCAACCGGGACGCCCGCCTCCGTGACCGGGTATTCGACCCAGCCGGAGTCCTTGTTCGAGACCACGCGGAGCACCTGCTCGTCGGTGCGGGCGACGAGTCCGAACCCCGAGGAATCGGTCTCGACCGTCAGCGAGTCCGGTCGCGTCAGCCACATCACGGGCTGGTATCCGTCGGCGTCGTGGACCAGCACGGTTCGGTCCGGTTTGACAACCACCGCGACGCGGCCGCGCTGTGTGCGAGTGCGCGCTCCATCGAACGTCGTCGTGCAGTCCCCGGCGAAGACCCGGATTGTCTCGGACATACGCGGTCGTGGTCCCGTCATCGGTGATGAAGTCGCTCACGAAGGTCTTTGTCCGGTGGCGTGCGAGGGGAGATATGGACCTGCCCGACGGCGCAGTGCTGTTCGATATGGACGGGGTGTTGGTGGATTCGGAGACGTACTGGCACCGGTTCGAGGACGAGTGGGTCTTCTCGGCGGCCGTCGCCTCCGGGGACCCCGCTCACGAGGAAGTCACCGGGATGGCCTACGACGAGATTCACGACTATCTCGGCCGGGAGTACGGGACTGCGGTGAGCAAAGCCGAGTTCGTCGCAAAATACGACGACCGCGCGCAGTCGCTCTACGGCGAGGACGTGGTGCTGACCGACGGAATACCCGAACTGTTCGACGCGCTGCGGGCGGCGGGACGGCCGCTCGGAATCGTCTCCTCCGCCCCACAGGCGTGGATCTCGATTGTCCGCGAGCGCTTCGACCTCGGCGACCTCGATCTCGTGTTGAGCGCCGAGGACATCGACGCCCCCGGGAAGCCCGAACCGCACATCTACGAGCGCGCGGTTGCGGACCTCGGCTTCGACCCCACCGACTGCGTCGTTGTCGAGGACTCGCTGCACGGCATCGCTGCCGCCGCGCGAGCGGGGGCGTTCACCGTTGCCTACCGCACGACCCACAACGCGACGCTGGATCTCTCACAGGCGGACTTCGTCGCTGAGGGGCCTGATGGACTCCGCGACGTATTTCTCGGAGAGACGTAGGCGACGGAAGGCGACGCGGGGTCACTTGACGGCGACGGTCCGCGTCGCTCTGACGGGGAGCAGCGGCTCGCTGGGGAACGTCACCTCGACGGCGTACTCCAGTTCGTCGGCGTCGGCCCCGAAGACGCCAACCGGAACGGTCGTCGCATCGGAGAGGTAGGTTTCCGTCTGGCTCATCTCCACGCCGTTGACGGTCACGCGGACGCCGACCGCCACGCCACCCCCGTCGTTGCCGACGACGACGTCGCACATCTCGTTCTGTCCGCGCGGGATGCGATCCGGGAAGTCGCCCCACGAGACGTCGATCGCCGGGAAGTCGCGAGCGTTCTCGATGATCCGTTCTGCGACGCCCGCAGAGAGTCCGGCGCGTTCGAGTTCGTCGGGCCCGGCGGCGACGACCTCTGCGGGGTCGTGGAGGCCGCCGGTCGCGAGCGTCCGCGCACGGTTGGGGCCGATCCCATCGACCGCCGTGAGGCCGACCGCGTCCCGCGGGACGCCGTGTTCGACGCGGGCTTCGACCCGGCGCGCGAGGTTGGCCGCCCGCGGCCCCGAGAACTCCGCGAGGAACTCCCGCAAGGCCGACAGGAGTCGCAAGGCGTTCTGTCGGATGATCCAGGCGTCAGAGCGGAGGTCCGCGGGCGTGCTGTTCTGCATTCCGGCGTAAAGAATCGCGAGCACCTTTCGGGGGCCGTCCTCCAGGCCGGTCGTGACGTCGGAGAGCACCGCGTCGACGGCGTCGGTTTCGGACTGCCGGGCCGACACGGAGTGAAACTCCGCCGCGCCCGCGACCGCCTCGAGGATCCCGTCGACGTCGATTGTCTCCCGGGTACAGAGGCCGTGGAAGCGCTCGGCGGTGTCGAGGCGGAGGTAGTACTTCGACGCGAGGCGGCCGAGCAGCGTCCCGTTCACCGAGAGGTCCTCACTCATCCCGACGAAGCCGCGGTCGACGAGCGATTCAAGCGTCTCGCGAACCCGCGCGCGGAGGTTCGCGAAGTCGTATTCCTCGGGCTTCGACTGCGCGCGCCGGTAGTAGAACGTGGTCTCCAGCCACGAGAGCACGTCGTCGAGGTCGCGGATGGTCCCCATTGCGATCTCGGCGTTGAGGTGGGAGTCGAGATCCTCTGCCAGTCGGGACTCGATGTCTTTTCCCTCCCGGAGCAGTCGTCGGTACTTGTCCGCGTCCGCGCGGTCGCAGACGACCCAGCCGTACCCGACGTCGTCGTACCCCGGCCGACCCGCGCGCCCGAGCATCTGGAGGATGTCGAGCGGCGAGATGTCGACCTCGCCCTCCAGGGGGTCGTGGTACTTCGTATCGCGGATGACAACGCAGCGCGCCGGGAGGTTCACGCCCCACGCGAGCGTCGACGTCGAAAAGAGCAGTTGGATCTTCCCCTGCTTGAACCACTCCTCGACGCGGTCGCGATCGCCCTTCGAGAGCCCCGCGTGGTGGAACGCGACGCCGTCGGGGACGCTCTTTGCGAGCGTGTCGTCGTCGAGGTCCTGTGCCTCGGTGTGGAAGTCGTAGTCGCCACGCGCGCCCATCGGGATGTCCCGTTCGGCGATCACGTCCCGGGCCTTGCCCGCCGCCCGAGAGGCGTCCTGCCGCGAGGAGACGAACACGAGCGCCTGTCCGTCGTCGCGGATGTGTTCCTCGGCCAGATCGAGTGCGCTGTAGAGTCGGCGGTACTTGTCGGCGAAGGCGTTGTCGCCGTGGGTGTAGGTATCCACACCGGCGTGGAGATCGACGGGGCGGTACTCCTCGCCGAACTCGAAGGTGGTCTCCTCGGCGGCGTCGAGCCACCCCGCGACGTCCTCGATGTTCGGCATCGTCGCCGAGAGCGCGACGATCCGCGGGTCACAGATCCGACGGAGCCGCGAGACCGTGACCTCGAGGACGCCGCCGCGGGTGTCAGAGTCCAGGAGGTGGACCTCGTCGATGACGACGCAGTCGACGTCCGCGATGAACGAATAGCGCGTGGAGTCGTGCTTCCGCGTCGCTGAGTCGGTCTTCTCGGGCGTCATCACCAGGATGTCCGCGCGTTCGGCGCGCCGGGGATTCAGATCGCGTTCGCCAGTGACGACGTAGACCGAGTACCCGAGGTCCTCGAAGCGCTCCCACTCCGATTCCTTCTCGTTAGTGAGCGCGCGCATCGGGGCGACGAACAGCGCCGTGCCGCCGTCGGCGAGCGTCTGGCAGATCGCTAACTCCGCGAGCGCGGTCTTGCCCGAGGCGGTCGGCGCGGCCGCGACGACGTTCTCGTCCCGTTCGAGGATGGCGGGCGCGGCCTCCCGCTGCATTCGATTGAACTCCTCGAAGCCGAACGCCTCCGCGAACTCCGGGACGACCTCGGCGACTTTCACGTCGCGAACCTCCCCGAGGGCGCACGGCGCCCGAACGCGAGAGAGACGGCGCTCGGCGGACGGGACCGAACGTGACCAGAGGAAAGAGTGAACGGAGCGAGACGAGTCATATCCCACAACGGGGCTTCCGGGTGCAAAGTCGTTTCTCCATCGACCGTGGGAATCGGTTCGCCACCGATCGGGCGAACGGGTTCTTCATCGGCCGCACGAGTCGTTCACCCACCAACCGCGCGAACGTGTTTTCTACCAGCTACGGGAAACGCGGCCGGAACGCGGACGGAACGCGGCTGGATAGCGTGAAACGCCCCGCACGGCTCACACGCTACTCGTCTGCGCGTCGTCTCGGGAGGACCTGCCCCCAGAGCACCTTGTCGAGTAGTCTCACGGTCGTCGGCTCCGTAACGGAGAGTTGACAGGAGAGCCGCGGGTAGCCGAATCGGACCGCCGCCGCGTCGTGCCAGTGGCTCGGCTCCGGCGCGGGGTCGACGTCGACGGTGCAGGTCGCACACAGTCCGCGCCCGCCGCAGTTAGTGTGCCGGGAGAGCGAGCCGTAGACGGAGAACCCCCGGTCGAGCAGCGCCCGGCGGAGGTTCGCACCACGCTCGACGTCGACGGTCGTCTCGGTGTCGCCGTCGATGACGGTCAGCGGAACCGGATCGTCCATACCGATACCTGGGCCGCCGGCCACCTCACTGTACCGGCGGCGGCGAGCAGTCCGGCCGGTCGTCGCGACCGCGCCGTTCCCCGATACCACCCCCACACCTCATTACGGCCGGTCGCCAACGCGGGGTATGGAACTCGAGTGCGCCTTCTTCGGCCCGTTCCGTGATTCGGTCGGGATGAAGACGGTCGTCGTCGACACCGACGCCGAGGCCGTCGGCGACCTCCTGGCCGAACTGACCGAGCGGTACCCGGAGCTGGAGGGCCGACTCCGCGAGGACGGCGAACTGGCTGGGGAGGTCGTGGTGACACTGAACGGGAGCCACGTGCAGCACGAGAGCGGGTTCGAGACGTCGCTGTCGGATGGGGACGTGATTCGTGTCTCGCCGGCCGTCTACGGCGGGTAGCGAGGAGGCCAGGCGGGCGAACAGGGAGGCGATCGGCAGGCCGGTGAACGATTGAAGCGACCGCCCCGATCAGTCGTCGGCCGATGCCTGGGCCGCGCCCGAGTCGAACCGCGGTTCGGGAACGGTTCCGTCGTCGTTCCACTGCCGAGCGTCGTAGTATTCGGTGAGTGCGGTGTCGATGCCAGGGAGGTCGTATGGCAGTTCGTCGTCCGCGCGGTCGTAGCCGCGATGGTTGTTGAAGTGCCGCTCTCGCTCGATGACGCCCGCACCGACGTCGAGCAGGTCCGCGTAGTCGGTGTCGAAGAGCGCCTCGAAGTCCTCGGGGTCGATGTACTGCCCCGAGAACGCACAGACGATACCCGAGTCGCGGAAGGCGCAGTAGTTCTCCTGTTCGATCAGCGTCTCTACCTTGTCGGTGGTTCCTTCGGCTTCGATCACGCCGCCGTAGGTGAGGCCCATCATCTCCCCGTACAGGTGGTCGCCACCGCGGTTCGAGACCGCGTACTGGAGACCGAGTCCGTGCAGGACGCGGCCGTCGTGGGCGGCGAACTCCATTCCCTTCATCGTCATATCGTCGACGCCGAGGTCGTCGTGAGCGCGGTGGACACCCTCCGCGAGCAGGTCGCCGACGCCCTCGCGTCGGGCGATCTGTTCGGTCACCTCCTGTGCGAGATCCGCGTTCCCGAACGCACCCTCGCGCTTGAGGTAGGCCGCGACAGTGACGCCCGCAGAGATGGTGTCCATCCCGTACTGATCGCAGAGTTCGTTCGCCTTCATCACGTCCAGAAGGTCGCCGACGCCCTGGCTGGACCCGAAGGAGTAGATCGTCTCGAACTCCGGACCCTCCGTCTCGAAGCCCGTTCCCTCGTCGCGCGTCGGGAGTTTGCACGCGAAGGCACACTGCGAGCAGGCCGCCTTTTTATACTTTTTCTCTTCGACCGCGTTGCCGCCGATGTCGGCGGCGTGTTCGAACTCGTAGTCCTCGAAGTAGTGGGTCGGCAGCGAGAAGTTATCGTTGATGAACTCGGTGCCGCCGGCCGTTCCCTGGCGCTTCATACTGTCCTCGGCGGTGGCCGCATCGCGGTGGATCTCTCCGGCGGCGTCCGCGGGGACATCGACGTCCGGGCGGGAGTCACCCTCGAACGTGACGAGTTTCACGTTCTTCGACCCCAGAACGGCCCCGAACCCGCCGCGGCCGAAGGCCCGCGAGTCGAACGTCATCACGCTGGCGAACCGGACGAGATTCTCACCTGCGGGGCCGATTGCGACGCAGTTCTCCGGGCCGAGGTCGTGGTGTTCTTCGGCGTAGTCGCTCACCGCCGGGACGAGCGCGCCCGCGAGTTCCGGAACCGCCTCGAAGGTCACGCCGTCGTCGCGGACGTGGACCGCGAGTAGGTCGTCGCTCTCGCCGACCAGTTCGACCACGCTGACACCCGTATCAGCGAAGTTCCGCGAGAGGTAGCCGCCAGCGTTCGAAGAGCAGAGACCGTCCGTCAGCGGCGACAGCGCGGTCATATTCATCCGCCCGGTGAAACTCATCCGGGCGTGTTGCAGCGGCCCCGTCGAAAGATATGCGCGGTTCGCCGGCCCGAACGGATCGGCGTCGAACGGGATGCGATCGTGTGCGAGGTGCGTCGCCGTGGCTCGCCCGCCGATCGTCTCGGACAACAGATCGTCGATGTCGGTGCGCGTCGCGGTCCGGTCGGTGAGGTCGATAGTGAGGAGCGGACCTTTGGCGTGGAGCATCTTGACGGGCTACGGGAGCAAATAGCAATTAGCTTTGGGACGTTACGCGTGAGCGGTCACCCGAAACAGCACAGCAACAAGTAGCGACTGCGCGGTGTGGATGTTTTACAGCATCACATTTGATAAGCCGGCAGCAAATTTGAAGTGTATATCAGCTGAGTTCTGTATATTGATGGTGCCCGTATCGGATGCGGATGTTCTCCCGCTCCAACCGTACGTTGACAGCGGTTACGGTGCCTCGCGAGACGAACTGGACTCAGCACTGGAGGCGCTCGAGGACTCGACGGACCTCGCGTTCGGTGGACTCGCCGACGCCGCCGAGTTCGACACTGACTCGCTCTCCCCGAAACACGCTGGAGCAATCGTGTTCGCGACGGGACCTGACGTCGTCCCCGAGCACATCGACCGGCCGACAGTGTGGGTATCCACAGACGCGGCGACGGCCGCGCGAGCGATCGAAGCGGGCGCGATCGACGTACTGACCTGGAAGCCGGGAACGGATCCCTCGCTTCTCGCGGCGAAGTGCGCGCGCGCGTTCGAGTCAGTCGAAGCGCCAGGCGTAGACATCGACGCCGACCGATCTGCGTCGGTGAACGACTGGAAGCGGGTTCGGGCGCTGGAACGGATCGAAGATGGAATCATCGAAATCGACTCCACCGACAGAATTACGTATGTCAACAGCGCCGCGGCCGGGTTTCTCGACGCCGAGAGGGCCGAGGCGGTCGGAACGGTGCTCGGAGACCTGCTCTCCGAGGAGACGGCCGAGCAACTCAGCGACCAGTTACGGGAGGCGCGCTCGACGGGCGAGGTGACGGGCGTCGAGATCACGACGCCGAACGACCGGTGGTTCGACGTCACCCTGTACCCGGACGGCGACGGAACCGAGGGCGATCTCGAGGGAGCGCGCCTGGAGGCGGTTAGAGGCGTCGTTCCACCGGCAATCCGAGATGCGCTCGAAGATGTGCACGGCCAGGACGGCGGCGTCAAGCGCGAAGTCCGCGTTCCGACCACTGACGGCGTGAGTTTCTATCTGCTCCGGAGCGTCTCCTACAGGAGCGAGGGCGTCGAACGAGCGTTCGTCGTGCTGACTGACGTCACGGAGGTCAAACGGCAGGGAACGCATCTGCAGGTACTCCACCGGCTCCTCCGGCACAACCTCCGCAACCGAACGAACGTCATACAGGGCCACGCGGACCTCATCGAAGCCAGGGCCGAAAAGGAGCAGATCGGGACCTACGCCGAACAGATCGCCAGTGCCTGTCAGGCGCTCGTAAATACGAGCGAAACGGCCCGCGCAATACAGCGCGTTCTCCGGAATAGCGATGCCGAGCCCGAACGGCTGTCGCCCGCGGACGCAGAGACCCGACTCCGGCGGCTCGTCTCCGCGACTGCGGGGGCAGATGCAGTCGACGTGCAGGTCACCGTGGATGTGGCGACGAGCGTCCGGTACGACGAACTGGTCGAGAGCGGGTTACGGGAACTGCTCGAAAATGCGATCGAATACGGGACGCCGGATCCGGACGCTGTCGTCGAGATTTCGGTCACGAGCGACGACGGCACGGTCCGGTTCGCGGTCAGCGACGACGGACCGGGTATTCCCGAGGCGGAGTGGTCGGTCGTCACCGAGGACCGGGAGATCACGCAACTCCAGCACGCCTCCGGACTGGGCCTGTGGCTCGTCAAGTGGGTCGCCGACGCACGCGGCGGGGATCTAAAACTCGTCGTCACGGACGAGCCCGGGACGACGGTGGCGATGGACCTGCCGGCGTGACAGAACCGGCCGTCGACCTCGGTGGCAAGTGAACCGAACGGGATCACGAATCGCCACCAGCCATCCGCAGGTTTTTGCTCCGGCGGACTAAGATAGGGGTATGAGCGGGACGGGCAGGCGCAAGCCGGACTGGCTGAAGATGCGACCGCCTGCGGGGCGTCAGTTCACCGACATCAAGCAGACGCTGCGCGACAGGGACCTCAACACGGTCTGTGAAGAGGCCAACTGTCCGAATATGGGCGAGTGTTGGAGCGGCCGGGACGGCCCTGGGACAGCGACGTTTATGCTGATGGGAGACCGCTGCTCGCGCGGCTGTAACTTCTGTGACGTCGAGACCGGCGGGATGGAGGCACTCGACCCCGAGGAGCCGGCGAACGTCGCCGACGCTGTCGCCGAAATCGGTCTCGATTACGTCGTCCTCACGTCGGTCGATCGCGACGACCTGCCGGATCAGGGCGCGAGTCACTTCGCGGAGACGATCCGGGAGATCAAGAACCGCGATCCGACGATCCTCGTTGAGGTCCTGATCCCGGACTTCCAGGGCGAACCGGAGTTGGTGCGAGAGATCATCGACGCCGGGCCGGACGTGATCGCTCACAACGTCGAGACCGTCGAGCGCCTCCAGTGGCCGGTCCGTGATCGGCGGGCTGGCTACGAGCAGTCGCTGTCGGTACTCGAACAGGTGAGCGAGGAATCGGACGTGTACACGAAGACGAGCCTGATGCTCGGACTGGGCGAGTACGATCACGAGATCTACCAGACGCTGTCTGACCTCAGGGAAGCCGACGTGGACGTGGTCACGCTGGGACAGTATCTCCAGCCCTCTCGATCGCACCTCGATGTCTTCGAGTACGTCCACCCGGACGCGTTCGAGACGTGGCAGCGCGTCGCCGAGAAGGAACTCGGTTTCCTCTACTGCGCGTCGGGGCCGATGGTCCGCTCGTCGTACAAGGCGGGCGAACTCTTCGTCGACGCGGTCCTCCGGGACGGCAAGGACGTCGACACCGCCCGGCAGGAAGCGCGCGCAGCGAGCGACTGAGGACGGTCAGCGGGATCCGGCAGGGCATTCATCGCTCGCGTGGCCGGGAGAGCCAGCACCCAACGAGCGGGGCGTACATCCCGAGACTGAAACACCTGCTCGACGAATGGGGGAGCAATATGTTCGGAACACGGGGCCGAAAAGAAACGATAGCGGTGCAACTGCGGTGTAATCGATGACGCTCGTCAGCCTACAGACGACCGCGGCGTCGAACGGGTACATCAGCGAGGTGCTCGTAGGCATCGGACTGCCGACGCAACTCGCGAACACGGTCGCTTCGGGCGTCGTGTTCGTTGTCGTGTTCGTCGCCGTCTACCTGTTCAGTAAACTCGCAGTGGTGCCGCTTGCTGCGCGACTGCTCGACAATCGCGGCATCGAAGAACACGTCCGGAAGCCGCTCACCCTGATCCTGTACGGCATACTGCTGTTCGTCGCCGTCGGCCTCGCCTTCTCGCTCGCCGGGTTCGGGAACATCCTGGTCGCGCTGTCGACAGTGACGGCCGCCGCGACCCTCGCAGTCGGGTTAGCGATGCAGGACGTCCTCAAGAACTTCGTTGCCGGCGTGTTCATCTACACCGACGAACCGTTTCGGACCGGCGATTGGATCGAGTGGGAGGGCAACTCCGGCTACGTCGAGGACATCAGTCTGCGGGTGAGTCGGGTTCGGACGTTCGACAACGAACATCTCACGGTCCCGAACTCACAACTGACTGACGGCGTGATCAAAAACTACGATACGCACGGAACCCTCCGGCTGAAGTTCACCTTCCGGGTCGCCTTCGACGACGATCTCGACCGGGCGAGAGACATCGTCGTCGAGGCGGCGAAAGCACAGGACGGGATCCTCGACGAACCGGAGCCGTCAGTGCGACTGGTGGAACTGAACGACGCCTCGTTCGGACTGCAGAGCCGTATCTGGATCGACGACCCCGGCGGGTCGGACTTCCTCGGGATCCGCGGCCGGTTCGTGCAGCGGGTCACTGAGCGCTTTGCAGCCGAGGGGATCACCATCCCCTACCCACACCGGACCGTGGACGGTTCCTTAGAGCAGGTCGATCCGTCGTCCCGAGCGACCACCGACGACTGAGTGCGGGCCGCGCTGTGTTACCGTCTTGCGGCTCCGGGGACTTTGCGATATGTGCCCACACAGCTTTGGCCCCTGCACCCACAGTACGGTGTATGCCTGGAATGGACGAGGAGACGGCTAATCTGATTCTCGAGATACGGGAGGACGAGCGCCGGCGGACGGTCCTCGATCACCTCGCCGACGAAGCGAAGAACGTGAGCGACAGCGGGAGCGATGCGAACGCCGACGTGCGAACGATTCTCGACGAATTTGCGTCAGAAGGCATCGTCGAGCAAGACGGGGCGAGTTACGCGCTCACCGACATCGGCGAGCGGTTCCACAAGTACGCCACAGCGGACTGGAACCCGTCGAACGAGGGCACCAAGCGAGCGGCGACCTTCGAGACGGTATCGGACTGTGAGTGGCACTGCTCGGCGTGTGAACTGCCGAGTTCGCAACCCGCGAAAGACATCCAGATGCTTCGGAAGGAAGGGTTCGAGTTCGTCCAGAACACAGGGCAGGGCCAGGGCGACTACCGCGACTGCGAGACCTGCGAAGCGACGACGTTCCACCGGAAACTCAAGTACCCGTTCCCAACCCAGCAGTCGATCACGCGGCAGGATATGCCGGACTCGTTCAAGCGACGGGTCCGGGACCTCTACGACCACCGCGACGCGTTCGACGGGTCCTCCCCGAGCACGACGCTGGAAGTCGATCACCGCGTGCCGGAGGTGCGCTGGGAGGAGTCCGAGAGTTTCGACTACAAGTCGATGTCCAGCGAAGACATCGAAGAGCACTTCCAGATTCTCTCGCGGAAACACAACCTCCTGAAGAGCCGGAAGTGTGAATCCTGTGTCGAGAACGGGACACGACCGCCGTTTATGCAGATCGAATACTACTACGAAGGCGACGCGGAGTACGACGATGACCTCGGGTGCGTCGGCTGTGGGTGGTACAACCCCCACGAGTGGCGGGCGTCGCTTCAATCGGAAATCGACGGGTAAACGGCAAAAAGAGATATACTATCTGCGTTGCTTGCCTTACGTAGTCTGGAGGTTTCCGTGTCTGCACAAGTTGGCGAGAGTACGGTCGCACTGGTTCTGCAGGTCGTGGAGTTGAACTGCGACGGCGAGCACCTGGTCGCCTTTTCGGAGGCGCAGATCGCTCAGACGTTGCAAGGGAGCGGGCTGGAACGGTCGGAAATCGAGCGTGCGCTGTCGGAACTGACAGCGCGCGGCGAACTCGTCCACACTGAAGACGGCTACCGGTGTGCGGAGTAACGACCGCGAGGATTCGCCATTGAGGGATCCCGAGCGCGGAGCGAGGCCGGCCCGGAACCCCGTGGTTATTATATATGACCGGCGACGAACATTCGAGAGACCAGCGAATGCCGGACACGGACTTCGACCGCTCGGCGGTCAGCATACTCGACCTGTTCTGCGGCGGCGGCGGGCTCTCTGAGGGCTTCCTGCAGGCCGGCTTCGACGTCGTCGCCGGTGTCGACGCCGAAGCGGACTTTCTCGCGACCTACGAAGCGAACCACGAGGATGCGCTCGCGATCCAGACCGACCTCTCGACGGTCGATCCCGGGTCGTTCTTCCAGTCGCACCCGATCCAGAAGGACGACATCGACGTCGTGATCGGCGGTCCGCCGTGCAAGGGGTTCAGCATCGCCGGCCACCGCGACCCGGACGACGAGCGCAACTACCTGGTCGGGATCTTCATCGACTTCGTCGAGTACGTTCAGCCGGACGCATTCGTGATGGAGAACGTCCCCGGTATCAAGTCGATGGAAGGCGGTGACACGCTCCGGGCGATTCTGGAAGGGTTCCAGCGGGCGGGGTACGAAAAGCCCGCCTACGAGACGTTGAACGCCGCCGACTACGGCGTTCCACAGAAGCGCCACCGCGTGATCTTCCAAGGGCGGCGCGACGACTCGATTCCGACGTACCCGGAGCGCACGCACGGGCCATCGAAGCAAGCGACGCTGACCGGCAAGCAGCGGGAGCCCTACGTGACCGTCGAGGAGGCCCTGTTGAAGCGAGGCGACGCGGAGTCGATCGAGGAGCTGCCGAACCACGAGACGACGAATCACTCCGAGGAGATGATCGAGCGCATCGCCGACGTGGATCCCGGCGAGAGTTTATACGAGAGTTACGGCGACAGTTGGCGACGGCTCCCCCGCGATGAGCCCTCGATCACGGTCAAGGAGAACCACAACGCGCCGTTCATCCACCCCGTCGAGGATCGTGTGGGATCGGTTCGCGAGTGCGCAGTGCTTCAGTCGTTCCCCGACGACTACGTGTTTCAGGGGCCCAAGAGCACGCAACTGAAAGTCGTCGGTAACGCCGTGCCGCCGGGCCTCTCGGAAGCCATCGCGGAGGCGCTGGCGGGTGATCTCGCGGCGATGCGGCGGGCCGACGTCGTAGACCCTGAATGACGCTTACTCTTCAGGCTTGACGACGTTGTACCCTTCGAGAACCTTGCCGAGACGGGACATCGAGGCGACGACAACGTCGCACGCGGGCCGGACGGCGTCCTTCGGCAGGTAGCCGACTGACAGACCCGCGACCTCCAGCATCGGGAGATCGTTGGCGCCGTCGCCGACGGCTATCGTCCGATCCAGTGGCACGGCGAGATCGTCGGCGAGCGATTCTAGTGCTTCGTCTTTCGTCCCCGTGACGAGTGGGCCGCCGACCGTACCGGTGAGGCGTCCGCCCGCCATCGGGAGTCGGTTGGCGACAATGGTATCGACCTCGACGCCCTCGTGGTCCAGCGCCCGCTCGACGCCGCGCTCGAAGCCGCCTGTGAAGATGGCGACGTGGTGGCCGGCGTCGCGGAGTCGCTCGATGAGGTCGGCCGCGCCGGGGCGGAGTCGCACGTCACCGAAGGCCTCCTCGGCGGCTTCCGCATCGAGCCCGTCGAGCAGCGACGCTCGCTCCCGGAGGCTTTCTGCGTAGGAGAGTTCGTCGTTCATCGCACGTTCAGTGATGTCGGCGATCCGGTCGGCGACGTCTATTTGCTCGCCGAGCAGGACCATCATCTCCGAGTCAGAGAGCGTTCCGTCGAAGTCGAAGGCCACAAGTCGCATATCTGGGCGTCGTCGCGGGAGGGTTTCAAGCCACCTATCACGACACCCCACAAGAGTCGGTAACAGACCGCAAACAGCTGTTGGCGACGAGAAGAAACGTTTAACCCCCGAAACCAGATAGGGTTCGTATATGAGGGTGCTTATTACGGACCCGATCGACGACGCGGGGCTCGAACGCCTCCGCTCGTCGGGCCACAACGTAGAGACGGCCTACGACGTGGAGGGCGACGCGCTGCTCGAAGCGGTCGCAGACGCCAACGCGCTGGTCGTTCGGTCCGGAACCGAGGTCACCGAGGCGGTGTTCGAGGCCGCCAGTGATCTCGTCATCGTCGGTCGCGCCGGGATCGGCGTCGACAACATCGACATCGACGCCGCCACGGAGTACGGCGTGGTCGTCGCTAACGCGCCAGAGGGGAACGTCCGCGCGGCCGCCGAGCACACCGTCGCGATGTCGTTCGCCGCCGCGCGATCGATCCCGCAGGCTCACGTCCGGCTCAAGGGTGGCGAGTGGGCTAAAAGTGACTACCTCGGGACCGAACTCAACGGAAAGACGCTCGGTATCGTCGGCCTCGGCCGCGTCGGTCAGGAGGTCGCCAAACGCCTCGACGGACTCGGGATGGACCTCGTCGCGTACGACCCGTACATCAGCGAGGAGCGAGCCGGCCGGCTCGGTGCCGAACTCGTCGAGTTCGAGGCCTGCCTGAAGACCGCGGATTTCCTGACCGTCCACACGCCGCTAACGCCCGAGACCGAGGGGATGATCTCGACCGAGGAACTCGAACTGATGGGCGGCGGCTTCCTCGTGAACTGCGCCCGCGGGGGCGTCGTCGACGAAGACGCGCTCGCGGCGGCCGTCGACGACGGTATCCTCGACGGGGCCGCAGTCGACGTCTTCGCGGACGAACCGGTCTCGCCGAACAGTCCACTGCTCGACGTCGACGAGATCGTCGTCACGCCGCATCTCGGGGCGTCGACGGAGGCCGCACAGGAGAACGTCGCCACCTCCATCGCCGACCAGATCGACGCGGCGTTCGCGGGCGAACCGGTAATGAACGCGCTGAACGCGCCCTCGGTGGACGAGAGCGTCTTCCCGCGCATCCGTCCGTACATCGGCCTCGCCGAGACCGCCGGCAAGATCGCCGCGCAACTGCTCAACGGCCGGATCTCCACGGTCGAGGTCTCCTACGAGGGCGACATCGCCGAAGAGGACATCGAACTCGTCACCGCCTCCGCGCTGAAGGGCGTCTTCGAACCGCTGGAGTGGCAGGTCAACTCGGTCAACGCGCCGCAGATCGCCGAGGAGCGTGGGATCGAAGTGACCGAATCCAAGCGGCTTCAGTCGGCTGACTTCCAGAGCCTCGTGACCGTCGAGGTCGGCAACGACGAGAACTCCCTGAGCGTCTGTGGGACGCTCTTCGCCGGTGAGGACCCGCGGATCGTCAAGATCGACGGCTACCGGGTCGATGCGATCCCGACCGGAAAGATGCTCGTCGCCCGCAACGCCGACAAACCCGGCGTCATCGGGTTCATCGGGTCGGTGCTCGGCGACCACAACATCAACATCGCGGGGATGTTCAACGCCCGGCGCGACGAGGAGGGCGGCGAGGCGCTCACTGTCTACAACCTCGACGATCCCGTCCCGGAAGACGTCGTCGCGACGATCCTCGCTGACGACCGGATGATCGACGTCACGTATCTCACGCTCAACGGCACAGACGACCGCAAAGCGTGATCGACCGACGTCGAGCGCTACGATCGGATCCGTTTCGCCACGGATCGGAGTCGCTCGACGACGACCCCGACCGCTGCGCGCAGAGCGCCGACCGCATTCGGTTCTGACTCGGGTTCGGGAGTTGTCTCTGTCGCACGCTCGAGTTCCACCGTTCGCTGCCGGAGTTGCCGTTCGTAGCGGTCGATGACGTCCTGGCGCTCGCGACGACGACGGTCCAGACAGCGCTCCAACCGTCCGACCTCGTGTTGGAGACGGACGTTCTTCGCTTCGAGGCGTTCTGTCGCCCGTTCGAGTTCGGCGATCCGATCGACGAGCAGCGACGACGACGGCGGGCCGGTACCCGGCGCGGTGGTCGCATCGTTGTCGGCGGGCGAGGAGGGGGAGGACGACATACGTACTGACACGGGTCCACACCGCAAAGAAAGCCCGTCAGACGAGCGACAGACGGCGAGCGGTGCCGAACGTGTCGGCGGACGGCGAGAAAAGCGAGTCGCGGGCGGGCAGAAATGAGAAGACGGGACCGTTAACGAGTGAAGACGGGAAGGTGGGATCCCTGACGGGCGGAAACGGCGAAAACAGAATCACTGACGGGTCGCGGATAGGTGAAGACGGGTCGAACGCGACGTTACTTCGCGCCGATGTGCTCCAAGACGGCCTGCGTGTCGTTAGCGACAGGTTCGGGGTCGCCGCCGGCCTTGTACGCGGCGTCGGGGTCCTTCAGCAGGTGGCCGGTGGTGAGACAGACGATGTCCTCGTCGGCGTCGACGACGCCGCGGTCGCGGAGTTTCTTCACCCCAGCGATCGACGCCGCGGAGGCAGGTTCGACGCCGATGCCCTCCTTGGCGAGGTCGCGCTGCGCTTTGGTGATCGCCTCGTCGGAGACGTCGACGGCCGTGCCGCCGGTCCCGCGGATCCCGGGCAGCGCCTTCGGGGCGTTGACCGGGTTGCCGATGCGAATCGCCGTCGCGCGGGTCTCGACGCTCTCCCAGCGCTCGGTGTCTTCCCATCCGTGTTCGATCGCTTCGACCATCGGGGCGGCCCCCTCGGCCTGGACGCCAGTGAGTTTGGGGACCTCCGCCGGGTCGAGCGCGCCGGACTGGACGAGTTCGCGGAACGCCTTGTACAGCGCGGAGGTGTTGCCTGCGTTCCCCACCGGGAGGACGATCCGGTCGGGGAACCGGCCGTAGTCGTCACGGAACTCCTCGAGGATTTCGAGCCCGATCGTCTTCTGGCCTTCCAGACGGAAGGGGTTCAGAGAGTTGAGAAGATACACCTCGCCGCGCTGTGCGAGGTTCTGGACGATGTCGAGGCACGCATCGAAGTTGCCGTCGACTTCCAGGATCCGCGCGTCGTGAAGCGCGGCCTGTGCAATCTTGCCGGCTGCGACCTTCCCCGCCGGGAGGAGCACGAGCGTCTCCATCCCCCCGCGTGCGCCGTAGGCGGCGAGCGCGGCCGAGGTGTTCCCGGTTGAGGCGCACGCCAGACGGCCGACGCCGAGTTCCTTCGCGACGCGGACGCCGACGGTCATTCCCCGGTCTTTGAACGACCCCGTTGGGTTCATCCCTTCGTGTTTGACGCGGAGCGTGTTGACGCCGATCTCCTCGCGGAGGCGCGGAGCCTCGTGGAGTGGCGTGGCACCCTCCGGGAGGCTGACGCCCACATCGAACGGCAGCGCGGCGTGATACCGCCAGACGCCGCGGCCCTCGTTCTGGAAATCCTCGAACGTCGGCGGGTCGGCGTAACGAACCTCGAGTAAGTGGCCGTCCTCGCCAGTGTACCTGATCTCGTCGAACGGCGCATACGTCTCGCCGGTCTCGATGTCGGCGAGCCAGACCCCGTCTTCGGCGACCGCTGGCGCGTCGGGCGCCGGCGCAGTGAGTTCGAGACTCATCGTAAGGAACCTCGCGTTCGGTCGTGAAAAGGAGGGCGGTTCGCGTGCCGGTATCTAAGAGACCTCAGCAGGGGTGGGTCAGGCGACCTCGTCCTCGCCGTACTCGTCGATGCTGTGATGAACCCGATCGACCCACTCGTCGAGCGCGCCGTGAAGCATCTCTTTGGCCTCGGGGAGTTCAGTCCCGGTGTACTGATAGATATACCCCCCCGAGTCGAGGAGTCGTCGCTCGCGCTCGGCGAGTCCCTTCTCCATCAGCGTGGTGAGCGACCGGTTGACGTTGCTCCGGTCGCGGTCGAGGATCTCTGCGAGTTCCGCGACGGTGCTGCCGGGATTGTCGAGGAGGGTGAGATACGTTCGGCTCTCGTGTCGTTGGATCCCGAAGACGCAAGCGAGGACCTGTTGGAATCCGGGGTTTTCGGTCTCCAAGAGGTCGCTCATCTCTGGCACGTCGCTCATATCATCTATACACCACCGCCGCGACTAAAGTCCGGGGTCGTCGGCAGGAACTCACAGGCCGAACTCGTCACTCCGCGCGGCCGTATCCCATATTCTCGATACAGGTGCGCATCTCGGCCTCGTCGTCGTGTTTGTGTAGCGTCGTGGGCGTGTCGCAGTAGTACGTCTCGCCGTCGTGTCGGAGCGAGAGTTGGTGGGTCCCGCCGAGCAGTTCGGCCTCAACGACGACGCGGCGGCCCTCTCGGAGTTCGTCGAGAATCTCGGTGGCGGTCAACTCGCCGGATTCGATGCGGAGCGGATCGGCCATATTACACGATGGGGGCAGGAGAATATGATAGTTGGCGATTGTGCCGGACGGCGAGAACCGGGATCAGTTCGTCGTCGACCGCGAGCGCTCCTCGGAGTCGGGCGGTTCGACGCCCTCGGCGGCTTCGACGGTCTCGGTCTGCTTGCGGGTGTCGACGTGCCAGCGCGTCACCTCGTCGTCGTACTCGCCGAGACGATCGCTGACTTCGGTTTTGAGGGTGTCGTCGTTGATGTTGACCTCAAAGATGAATGACACCTCGCCTTCGCCGCGCCTCGACTTCTGGATGTTAGCACTGACGAGTTCGTTGTCGAAGTAGTACGGCGCCAACTGGGTCATCACCCGCTGGTAGACGGTGTTCTCGACGCGCCGGAGGGCACGGCGGCCGGCGGAGTCCGCCGCGCGAGCGACGTAGCCCAGCGACTCGGACCACCGTTTCACCGCGCCGTCGCTGTCTCCTTCTTCGACGCGTTCGTAGGACTCCGACAGTCGCTCACCTGCGGTCTGGAGGTCCTCGTCAGGATCTTTACCTGCTTTTTCACCTTCGCCTTCGGAAACGCTCGCCTGGACGGCAGTCTTTTGGCTGACGTCTTCGCCGAGTCGTTCGTGGGACTTCGGCCGCCACTCGTCCCACTCTTCGAAGGCGTCGCCGTCGACGCCCGCATCCCGGAGCGCTCGCGTGATGCGCTCGCCGTGCTCGACGACGTCCCCCCAACTACCCCGAACTTTGAATCCGGAGACGCTCTCTTCCATCGTCTCGGCCGAGGTAGGGACGGCAGGGTATAAAAACCTACTCCGCGCTGTGCGATCGGTACTCACAACCGATGGCGAGAGATCGACCCCAGGGAGAAACACCACAGTCGGCTGTTCGGCTGTGCCTGTGGCGTTCAGAATCCAACGGAGACGAACTCAGCGGTCGCCGTAGATGAACGAGGTCGCAACGTCGTCGAGACGGCTAGCGAGTCCGCCGAGCCACGCGCCCGGTGAGACTTGTCGCAGCGCGTCGTCGTCGACTTCGATGCGCTCTCCCTCGAAAGGGTCCTCGCCGTCGACGTCTGTGGCCTCCACGACGGTCGACATCGAGCATCGACCGCAAGATTCCGTGTTACCGTTCGTACGCATTGCAGAGATTGTTGGCCTAAAAAGCATTAAAATTAGGGGAAGATCGGGCCGCTCCCGAGCGGCTTTAGTGCCTGTGTGTGGAGTGGGCCCGTATGGGATATCGAACCGTGGACGTAGCCGCCGTGCCGCCGAGCGACGGGCGGCCGTGTGAGATGCGCGCGCTCGGGGACGCCGCCGGACTCTCGAACGTCGCGATCAACCGCTTCCGCGCGGAACCGGGCGAGCAACTGCCGCTTGCGTACCACTACCACGAGGAACAGGAAGAGGCGTTCTACGTGCTGTCCGGGACACTGTCCGTCGAGACGCCCGACGGGACCTACGAAATCGAAGCCGATAGCCTGCTCGCGGTCGATCCCGAAAGTCCACAGCGCGCGTACAACCCCGACGACGCCGACGAGGACGTCGTCGTGCTCGCGGTCGGGGCACCGGCCGTGGGCGGCGACGCCGTCGCATACGAATCCGAATGATGGCTGATAAATCCACCGAGTCGTTCGATCCGGTCGAGGCGGCCGAAGGGAGCGACATCGACCTGTCCGACGTGCCGATCTGGGAGGACGAGTACCTCGACCGGGTCTCCGACCGACTGATGTTCAACTACGACCTCGAACAGGACAGGCGGGTCCGCGGGGAACGGTTTTCACTGTTTGCCGAGTTGCGGATGGAGAGCCAGAAGCACTTTTTTCACCCCGCCTTAGACTACGCGAACCACGAGCACCGGGAGTTTCTGTTCGCCCGACGGGCCGGTCGACCAACCGTGGCGGAGTTAGAACGGCTCGTGGCGTTCGGCCACGACCTCGCCGACTCCGAGGAGTGGGTCGTGCCCGACGAGGAGCACTTCGGCACGGAGTTCACGTTCGTTCTCATCGCCGAGACGCTTCCAGACGACGTTCGGGAGTTCGTGGAGGGATTCAAAGACCGAACGCTGCTCAAATTCGGATACTACGGGCACTACGAGATCAGCGTCGCGGTCGTCGTGCCCGAGGCGGAGTCGATAGTGAAGAGCGAGAGCGCGGCGTCCGCCGAGGCGTTCGCGCTGTGGCGCGACGTCCCGCCGGGAGATAATCGATCGATACTGAGCCGACTCCGAGAAGCGGTAGCTCGACGACTCGGCTGAGAGAATCGGAGCGAAGAGACCCGGACCGGTCAGGTCTCGAAAAGCGGACGTACGAGCGGAAGTGAAAGCGGAGAGTTCAGGCGCGGGTCAGTCGTCGCTCGGTGAGAACCCGCCGGACTGCTCGCCGCGGCGAACGGCCTGGATGTTCTCGTATCCCAACTTGACCAGCGAGAGCCCGAGATACACGAGCACCAGGGCGAGGGCGATCTGCGTCGCCGCAGAGAGCATCTGGACGACCGTCGCCTCCGCCATCCACTGGGCGTTGAGGAACTTGTCGTAGAGGTTGGTCTTGAACGCGAGCCACAGCAGACCGGAGATGGTGATCGCCACCATCACGGCCATCGGGGCCCCCGTGCTGAGAAGCTGCTTCGAGTCGTCCCAGTTCGCCAGCCAGACCGTGGCCGTCAGGAGCGCCAGCGCCGCGAGCAGCTGGTTAGCGCCACCGAAGAGCTGCCAGAGCGTGGACCACGAACCGCTGGCGATCAGGATGTACGCCGGGATCGTCTGGACGGCGGCGTTGCCGTAGCGATCCGACGCGAACGACTGGACCGTCGTCTCTGGCGTCTCGACGATCTCCTCCATCATATAGCGACCGAGGCGGACCGCAGTGTCAGTCGACGTGAGGAGGAAACTCACGAGCACGAGCGCCATAAACGGCCCACCGAAGGAGGTCGGGATACCGAAGCTCGTGAGCAGGACCGCCCCACCGCTCGCGAACGTCGGAAGCGCGAGGCCAATGCCGCCACCCACGTCGGGCGCGACGAGCGCGACGGTGATGAGCGCAACCGTCGCGAGCAGCCCTTCACCGAGCATCCCGCCGTAGCCGATTGCGCGAGCGTCGGTTTCTTGATTCAGTTGCTTTGCGGTCGTTCCCGAGGAGACCAGCGAGTGGAACCCGCTGATCGTCCCGCAGGCGATCGTGATGAACAGCAGCGGGAACAGCGGGTTACCGTTGCGGGCCGTAAAGCCGTAGAACGGTTCGAGGTTGGTCACGAGTGGTTGACTCGACGTCGCGAAGACCGTCCCGACGATGACAGCCAGGAGCGCGCCGCCGACGCCGGTGTACAGGAGGAACGACGAGAGGTAATCCCGCGGTTGGAGGAGAACCCACACCGGGAGGGCGCTCGCGACCGCTCCGTAGACCAGAATGACTGGGATCCACGCCGCGGTGTTTGCACCGAAGGCGCCTGCGGCGGGGAGCCACGACGAGATACCGGAGCCGAGGAGCACGATTGTCCCTGCCGGGTACTCACCGCCCGGCACCAGCGCGAGCGGGAACTGGATCCCGACCCAGACACCCGCGAACATCATTGCCACGAAGAGTCCCGTCCCGGCGAGGAAAGGAAGATCGAACTGATACAGCCACGCGCCGAGCAGAATCGCGAGCCCGATGTATATCAGACTCGCGGTCGCCGCCTGCGGGAAGGCGTTGAAGACGATCGCCACGACGAGAGCGAACACGGCCACGACGAGGATGATCGTCAGGAACGCGAACCACAGCAGCATATTCTTCCCGCGCTCGCCAACGTACTCGCCGATGATGTAGCCGATCGACTTCCCTTCGTGTCGGAGACTGGCCGACAGCGCGGAGAAGTCGTGGACGGCCCCCATCAGCGGGTTCCCGATTGCGATCCACAGAAGTGCCGGCGCCCAGCCCCAGAGCACTCCCGCGGTGATCGGACCGACGATGGGAGCACCCCCTGCAATGCTCGAGTAGTGGTGTCCGAGGAGGACTGGCTTCTTGGATGGAACGTACTCCTGTCCGTCCTCGTACTTATGAGCTGGCGTCTCGCGGTCGTCGTCGAGATCGACGAACTGCGCAAGATATTTCGAGTATCCGAGGTATCCGATACTGAACAGCGCGAGCACCGCTATGACCAGCCATAGCACCTGAACCATATTGTTAGTACCCAACGGACAATTGTGAAATATTCACGTATAATGTTAACGATAGATTCCCTATTTTGTGACGGGGACAAAAGAAAAGCCGTAGACTTCGCCGGGGTCAGCGCGTGCCGACCGAACTCGACGGCAACGACACCTGATCATATGTGGGATTACCTGCCCAGGGTCACTCTGCGGACGACGAAACGGGACCAGGCCGCACCTCGATGTCGAGTTCACTGGCGACAGTTTCGAGAATACTCCCCTTCACCTCTGAAACCCGAGTGGTAATTTCGGCGACGACCGGTGGCCCAAACGAGTCGTGAAGGGTTTCGAGGTGGTCGCGTTCGGTGGCGACGCGGTCACGAAGGAACGTCGCGCCACGTCCCTCTTCGTGGCTCTCCGGTTCGGGCGTGAGCCGATTGACGGCCAGTCCGCGGACATCGAGGTCGTACGAGTAGAGTTCCTCGACCGCCCGGCGCGTCTCTCGAAGCGAGAGTTCGTCGGGGTTGACGACGAGGAAGAAGGCGGCGTCGTTCCTGAGCCGATCACCCGCGAACTCGAAGCGCTCTTTCCGGGTACGGAGCCGATCGAGAATCGGATCGCCGTCCATCACCCGGCGCGGTTCGTTGTTCCCGATCGCCGCCCGTTCGTAGAGTTCGATCGCGCGCTCCCGCTTGTGTGCGAGGCGGTCGATCCATCCCTCGAGCAGATCCGGCAGGGAGAGCAGTCGAAGGGTGCCCCCGGTCGGGGAGGTGTCGAAGACGACGCGGTCGTACTCGTCGGCCTCACGCATCACTTCGATGAATCGGTCCATCAGCGCGGCCTCGTACGCACCTGGCGTCTGATGGGCCATCTCGATCTGCCGGTCGATCTCGTTGACCATCGCCGCGCTGACCTGATCGCTCATCGCTCGCTTCGTCTCCATCAGGTGTCGTTCGGTTTCGGATTCTGGGTCGATCTCCATCGCGTCGAGGCCGTCGAGTCCTTTGACTGACGACGGATCGTCGTCGAACTGCTGATCGAAGACGTCCGATGTGCTGTGTGCCGGGTCGGTCGAGACGATCAGCGTCCTGAGGTCGGCGCGAGCACACCGCAACGCGTACGCCGAAGAAACAGTGGTCTTGCCCACTCCGCCTTTGCCGCCGAAGAACACGTGTTTTCGCATCGTTAGAAGTGGTACTGCTGACCTTTTCGTTCGAGAAGCGACCCCCGGCCCCACATCCGTCGTTCCCAGGCCTCGAACTCGTCTTCGAGGAAGGGCAGCAACTCGGCGGTGTAGTACGACACCGGGGAGGGAATCCCGAACGCTTCCGGGAAGCACGCGAGCATAAAGATGTCTTCGAGGTCCTCGGCCTCCTTTTCGATTTTCTCGTATGCTGGGTGAGAAATCATCCCGTGATAGAGACCACGGACCCACTCTTCGAGGCGCGCTCTGAACCGTTCGATCCGTTCAGCCAGCGACATAGCACGGGATATGGCTCCCGTGATTAAAGCGTATCGCCCTGGGGGGCCGAGACGTCGGGGAGAGCGCCATACGGACACCCGACAGAGATGCGCCGGCCGCCCGCACGTTCAAGTGACGGCAGCGATCATACGCGGTATGTCGATGTCGTCGGATCAGATACCGGTGACGGTTCTCAGCGGGAGCCTCGGCGCCGGGAAAACGACGCTACTCAACCGGATCCTAGCGGGCGTGACCGACCGCGACGTCGCCGTGTTGGTGAACGATATGGGGGATCTGAACGTCGACGCCGACCTCGTGGACGAGGCGTCGGATCTCTCGGTCGAGCAGGGCGGCGTCACGGAACTGTCGAACGGCTGTATCTGCTGTGAACTCCGAGACGACTTGGAGACGGCCGTAGTACGACTGGCCAGAGAGCGGTCCTTCGATCACCTCGTCGTCGAACCCTCTGGAATCAGCGAACCGGCTTCCGTCGCGCGTCTCTTCACTGGCGGGTCGTCCGCGGCGGCGCGGTACAAAGTCGACGCCGTCGTCGCCGTCGTCGACAGTCGGCTGTTCGCCGATACGTTCAGTTCCGCGGAGGCGCCGTCAAAGACCGTTGCAGAGGGCGAGCGACGGCCGCTGTCGGACCTCCTGGTCGAACAAGTCGAGTTCGCGGACGCAGTCGTGTTGAACAAGACCGACCTCGTGGACGACACGGAGTTAGCCCGGGTCGAGGGCGTCGTTCGGACGTTGCGTCCGGACGCACAGATCTTCCGGGCGACCTACGGAGACGTCGAGATCGATTCGATTCTCGGAGTGGCGCTGTTCGACCTCGGGGCGGCAGCGGAGAACGCGGGATGGAGGCGCGCGCTGGAGGCCGCAACGAGCGATGACGAAAACCACGGGAGCAACGCGGACGAGGCCGTGAACGAGACAGCGGTCGAACGCGCACACGGCGACCACGAAGAGAGCGAACACGGCCACGGCGGTCACAACGAGGGGCGCGGAGACAGCGACTATGACGACACAGAGCACGCACACGAACATACTCACCCCGAGGAGGAGTACGGAATCGACTCGTTCACCTACCGTCGACGGCGACCGTTCCACCCCGGGCGGATCGCCGACGTGCTCGGAGCGCTCCCGGACTCGGTGCTGCGATCGAAAGGCCACCTCTGGATCGCCGGGCGAGAGACGGCCCACCTGACGTTCGGTCAGGCGGGCGACTCCGCCGCCGTCGAGGCGACTGGACGCTGGATTGCGAGTCTGCCGGAGTTCGAGCAGAGGAGTTACCGCGACAACCGATCGGATCTCGGATTCGAGTGGGACGACACCTGGGGAGACCGTCGGATCGGCCTGGTGTTCATCGGGCAAGACGTCGACGAAGACGCGCTGCGGTCTCGACTCGACGATGCACTACTCACTGACGAGGAGTTCGAGCGCGACTGGGCTGAGTTTGATGGACTCAATCGGTATCCGACCGAACCGGGAGACGACTACGTACTCAGCGATCCGACAGCGTAACAGCGGTGGTCAGTTGCGAGCGGTCAACAGGCACAGCCCGTCGAACTGGGCGATCGTTCTAGTTCCATCTCGTCGCCGCACTCGGGACACGACGGTGTCACATCACCGGTGACGTCGGCAGCGGGAGTCCGTTCAGCGCAGTCGTGACACCAGTAGGAGCCCCGGGCCTCACTCGTTCCACTGCCTCGGTTGGCCGATTCCGTCGAGGCCTCGAAAGCGTCCTTAAGCGTACCAAGTAGTCCCATATCTGTCGTCAACGATCCTGACGTACAAAGTTCCGCCTCGTTCGTCCGCGACTCGCACACAGGCGCGTCAGCCGCCGTTCGCGACGGCAAACACGGTCAGGAGCAGCAAGACGACGCCGAAGATGATCGCTCCGTAGCAGATCTGACGGAATCGGAGCCCCACCGAGAGTTCGCGGCGGACCGTCGGGTCGACTGTCCAGATGAACCGCCGGTACGCCCACACGGTCATCCCCACCGCCACTGCGACCGAGACGAGAACCCCTCGCGCCCACGGAACGGAGAAGGCGTCCAGATACAGCGGGCCGAACGAGAGGCACAGAAGCCACGCGACGCTCGCGATAACGGCAAACGGGATGGGATCGACGGGTTCACCCTGGCGGTTGCGGACCGGCACAGTTCCACTGTGAGTCCCCAGCACAAAATATGTGAAGGCCGGGAGCGAGAGCGGAGTATGGAGACCACTTCGCAGGGAGACCCGCGCGTGCTCTTCGCGATGAATCTCGTCCTCTCGTCGGCGTTCGCTGCCTTCGTCATCTGGGGACTCAGCACCGTGGAGATCACGCAGTTCACGCTCGTGAACGTCGGTTCGCTGGCGCTTGTGATTATGGCCGCGACGTACCTCATCACGCGATGAAATCGAAACCGACCGTCTTCACGGTGAGATCCCGGACGAGCGCGGTCGACTGAGTCGGAACCGGCAAATGCATTTGATGATATAAGAGCGAGCGATCGGGCGAGTACATCAATTGGGGGAGGCCCTGGCGAGTATATCAACTGAGCGGCGACGGCTGGCCGACAGATCGAATCCTGCGGTCGACCGGCCGATCGAACGGTAAGAGCGGCCGGAGCCATCCCGGTGAGTTATGTGGACTCGAGTTCCGAGTATGATACTGATGGCCATCGAAGACCGCGACGACGCGTACCTGATAACGCACGCCCTCGCGAAGGACACGCTCTCACGACTCCGCGACGTGGAGACCGAGCAGGTGGCGTTCCGGAAAGGCCTGGTCAAACTCGGCCGTATCTGCGGCTACGAGATCATCGACGGGGCGATGGAGACCGAGTACGTCTCCGTCGAGACACCGCTGACCGAAACGACCGGCGAGCGCGTTCGGGGCCTCGACAACGTGGTGATCGTCAACGTGTTGCGCGCGGCGACGCCGTTCGTGGAGGGGTTGTTGAAGGCGTTCCCGCGAGCGAAGCAGGGCGTCATCAGCGCCGGACGCGACGAGGAAGCCGGAATGAACGACGACGGGCAGTTTCCGATCACCATCGACTACGTCAAACTGCCCGAGATCACCAAGAGAGACACCGTCATCGTCGCCGATCCGATGCTAGCGACGGGTTCGACGATGTGTGCCGTGCTCGAACACGTCTTCGACGACGCTGGTGCGGATCCAGCCGATGTGTTCGTCCTCTCGGCCGTCTCCGCGCCAGACGGACTCTTGCGCGTCGGCGAGCGGTTCCCCGAGACGGACCTCCTGACGGTCGCTATCGACGACCACCTCGACGACGACGGGTACATCGTCCCGGGCCTGGGCGACGCCGGTGACCGCGCGTTCAGGACGACGTAGCTCAAAAACGGCGATATCCGGGTGAACACCTTTACGGACGCGTCGCACACGGGAACGTATGGCCGGGAGCGAGCCCTGTGATGCCTGCGGCGACCCGATCGAAGAGCCACTCGCACGGACCGTCCAGTTGAACGTCGACCGCTCGGAGGTCGACAGCCAACGACTCTGTCCGGCGTGCTTCGCAGAGTGGATCGAGCGCTACCGAACGGAGATGCAACCGGGGAGTCGCGGCGAGAGTTACGACGAAGACGCAGACATCATCGTCGACTGAGAGAGACGAGCGGACGGCAGTAGATCGCGCTACTGCGTCGTCGCGCGATCCTCACGTCGGATACACGCGGTCAGCGCTTTCGGGCCGCTCGAAGATCGCGATGTACGGCGCACCGCTCTCATCGCTTGGACACGCGTCGGTCCGCTGGACCGGGAAGGCCTCTCCGGTCGTGTTGGTCGCGTCGAGATACATACTCACCGAGTACGTCTTCGATCCGAAACTCATCAGATGATCGTTGTAGCCGTCGTCGACGTTGATATTCACCCGAACGGGCAGCGGTCGGTCGCGCTCCGGTTCAGATTGCCGGTACTCACTCCAGTCCCCAGCGGCGCAGGCAGCGTAGTTGGGCATCTTCACCCGCTCCGGGAGCGGGGTCGGGTTGGTCACCGCCACGGACGCGACACGAGTGTTCTCTCTCGGCGATTCGGTGATCTCGACCTGACCCTGTGGTTGGAGTTCGTAGGTGAGTCCCCCGGTTCCGACGTCGACGACGAGGACGACCACTGCGAGCACGGCGACGGCCCCGAGGAGGTACGTCGCTTGCGTCGACGTCAGGAGTCGGTTCTGGTCGTCGAACCGGGTCCGAAGTCCGAACAGGACGGCCGCGAGAACCAGGAGGCCAGCGACGAGAGTCGAGTTCCCCGCGTCGAAAGTGTTCACGAGGTCGAGGAAGATGCCGACGATGGAGACGACGACGACCCCGTACGCGAGGAGTGTCACCTGTCGATCGTCCGTCCGCTGCGAGATCGCGAAGACGCCCGAGAGGAAGGCCAGCACGAGCAGGATCCTCGATACCGGAGAGACGCCGAGTTCGACGCTAGAGATAAAAAACAGCGCGGCCGCGGTGGTGAGCACCGCCGCCGCACTGTTGAACAGCGTTTCCGAGTCGATATCGACCATACCCGTTCGATTCACCGGCCGCGTTCAAGTATCCGATGGGAAACACAAACGGCGGTTTGACCTTTCGGTCTCTACGGCTCTCGAACCCGTGTGTTTCGGCTCGAATACCGACGTGGTGTACCGAATTCACTTCGAAGTGAAGGAGTGGAAAGCGACCCCCATATCGACGGTACCCGGACCGTGATAACTGTAGTCACAGGTATATACTGTCGCAGCGCGGAACGGTCCGACGGCACGGGCCCTTCGGCAACGCATTTCTGATTAGTGGTCGATGTTCGCCCGGCCGCTCGTCGCGCTCCGGATCCGATCACGGAGTGCCGCTGCTTCCTCGACGGCCGCACGAACTTCGAAGGAGACGTCGGTTCCGTAGTCGGCGTCGAACGCCACGTCCGCGCTCTCGATGAGGCCGCGGACCGTGCCGGAGTCGTCGTAATCGACGGTGACGGCGAATCGCTCGTGAGGGACCGTCTCGACGACGCCTGCAGCGTCGACTGCGTCCTTCACTCCCCGGGAATACGCGCGCGCCAGGCCGCCGACCCCGAGGTTCGTTCCCCCGTAGTACCTGGTGACGACCGCGACGACGTTCCGGAGTTCCTGCTGGACGAGGACGTTCAACGCGGGATCGCCTGCCGAACCGCTGGGCTCGCCGTCGTCGGACCGGTACTCGCGGAGCATCGCTCCCGATCCCTCGCTCGGGCCGCGTTCCTCGGTTTCGACAGCAGGTGCGCGGTAGGCGGGAACGTTGTGGGTCGCGTCGGAGTGGCGGTCGCGGATCTGCTCGACGAAGGCTTCCGCCTCCTCGACGGTGTTCGCGGGGGCGACGTAGCCGACGAACTCAGACCCGCGGATCTCGAAGGCGGCCTCACCCGGGCCGGCGACGGTCCGGAAGGCGTCCGGGTGATCGCTCCTGGCAGTGTCCTCAGACGAATCAGTCACGGACGGGGGTTGGTCTGTCATCGGGCAAAAGGGTTCGCGTCACCGGGCCACAGGCGATCTATTGTAGCGTTTGCAACTGATTGCACATCTGATCGCACGCAGTCGTCCGATCGAGTGAGCGAAGACTTGCAAACGCTACTATAGAATCGATCACGTATCCTGAGGGGGTCGATCAGGCGAGGCTGATCCGACGGACGAAATCGAGTTCGGTGAGTTCGTTCAGAAGGTCGCCGGGGATCGGATCGTCGGTGATGACGTAGAGTTTCGGCTCGTCGGTGAACTCGGGATCTTCGCTGATCGTCTGTCGGATGGAGATATCTCGGTCCGCAAGTCGGGTCGTGATCTCGGCGACGATACCGGGGCGCTCGGCGTCGTTGACCTCGACGGTGACCGCAGAGAGGTCGAGAACGGGCGCGAGGTCCATCAGACTCGGAATCGACGAGATGTTCTGGAAGATCCGCCTGAGTTGCTCGTCTTCGAGGATCGCTGTCGTTGTCGAGTCGACCACGCGTCGGTCGACGCCGATCTCGCGGGCGATGCCCGTGTTCGGGATTTCGATCCCGCCGGAGACGACGCGCCCGTCGTCGTTGACCGAGAACCCGCGCTCTAAGAGCAGGCGGATGACCTCCTGTTGGCTCGGACTCCCCTCGAACTTCTCCATAATCTCGTCGAACACGCTCGGAGTGCTCGCAGGCCACCGATATTAGGCTGGCGTTCGGACGAGCGGGAACCAGCGGCGATCGGATCGGATGGCGGTCTCGAAGAGAGAGTCAAACGGCAGTCCCCCAGGGTTCTAAACCGGGCTCAGGAGTCGTTACAGAGCGCGAGGGTGGTAATCAGTTGTCGAATCGGGCCTGGACGAACGGCTGGGCGTTCTCGATGTCGCCGAGTCGGGAATCGGAGAGGAGGACCGCCTCGGTCTCGTCGATCGGAACCGAGAGAGAGATCTCCTTCGTCCGGCCATAGCGGCCCTTCGAGACGACCACGGCGTTGACGATCCCCAGCATATCGAGTTCGGAGATGAGGTCGGTGACGCGGCGCTGGGTGAGTACGTCGGCATCGATCTCCTCACAGAGTCGCTTGTAGATGTTGAACACCTCGCCGGTGTTCACGTTTCGGACGCCGTTCTTTTCGAGCAGGATCGTCGCGAAGAGGACGATCTTCGATTGTGTCGGCAGGGTGCGGACGACTTCGACGACCCGATCGAGTTCGATCTTGTCCTGGGCCTTGCGGACGTGGGATTCTTCGACGGTATCGGCCTGCCCGCGCTCGGCGAGTTCTCCTGCAGTCCGGAGGAGGTCGAGCGCGCGGCGAGCGTCACCGTGTTCCTGAGCGGCGAACGCCGCACACAGAGGAATGACGTCGTCGGTGAGAGCGTCTTTCTTGAACGCCACGTTCGCACGGTGCTGGAGGATGTCGCGGAGTTGGTTCGCGTCGTACGGCGGAAAGACGATCTCCTCCTCGCCCAGACTGGATTTGACTCGGGGATCGAGGAAGTCGGTGAACTTGAGATCGTTCGAGATACCCATAATCGAGATTCGGGAGTTGTTCAGTTCGGAGTTCATCCGCGAGAGGTTGTACAGCGTGTCGTCTCCGGATTTCTCGACGAGTTTGTCGATCTCGTCGAGCATAATCACGACGACGCGCTCCTCGTAGTCGACCGCGTCGAAGAAGGTGGAATAGACCCGATCGGTGGGCCACCCCGTCATCGGAACGGACTCCATCTCCTCGCTGTCGTCTTCGAGTTCCTCGATTCGGTCTTCGACGGCGTCGATTGTCTCGAGGTCCGTAGTGGCGAGTGTCGTGGCGGGATCAGCGGCGTCGACGACCTCGGAACGAAGTTCGTTCAGGTCCGACAGTCTCCGGTCGATGACATCCTGGTTTTTCTCGATGAACTTGTTCGCCAGTTGGGCGAGAACGCGATACTGCGTATCGGTGACTTCGCAGTTGATGTACTCGACTTCACAGGGGACGTCGTACTTCTTCGAGGTTGATTCGAGTTCCTGACTGACGAACTTCGCGCTCGCGGTCTTTCCCGTTCCTGTCTTCCCGTAGATCAGGATATTCGACGGGGTCTCCCCACGGAGCGCCGAGACCAGAATCGTCGCCATCTGGTTGATCTGTTCGGTCCGGTGTGGAAGTTCGTGGGGCGTGTACGACGGCCGCAGCACCTCTTTGTTCTCGAAGATCGGTTCACCCGAGAGCAGGTCGTCGAAGAGGCCCTGGCTGTCGTCGTCGTCGAGGACGACCTCATCGAGCCCAAGGTCGGTCTTGCTGTCGTCACCCGAAGCAGACGGGCCGATGCTCTCTTCGATGTCGATGTCAGCGGCGGTGACGGGATCGGAGTCCGATTCAGACGGCGAATTCGCGTCTGAACTCGAGGATGAATCGGAAGACGAATCACTGGGAGAAGTTCCATCTCCATCGGCAGTCAGGCCGTCCGTTCCACTCGGATCCGTGTCACGCGCAGCGTCGTTGCGCCCGGATTCCGCCGACGGGTCGCTCTCGTCGGTGCCCGTTTCGACCGGGAACTCGTCGGTTATGGCGGCGTTCTCGGCCGTCCCACTGTCTCCGGTGTTTTCGGCCGTGCCCGCGCCCGCATCGCCGGTAGTATCAGGATCCGCGTCGCTGGTCGACTCCGCTTCCTCGATCGGGGACCGATCGTCGACGTCGAGCGACGTGTCGGACGCATCGGCGTTCTCTCGGTTCGTTGCGTGTCTCTCGTCTCCGGATCCTGTTTCCTTTCCCATTGGTTAACCCCCCAATTTCGACTGGAAATCACGCCCCTGTGAAGGCATATCGGCGAGTTGGTCGAGAGAGCAACCGAATTAGTCCGAATCTCTCTCGTCGACGCGTCCAGTTGATGCAGAAGAACCAGACGAACAGGTGTTATAAAAAACTTGCCTCTTCCTGCCTTCGCCGGTATCTCAGCCGTCTCCACCGGTGGGTGAGTGGAATCATCGGCCGTAGCCGGACGAGAACCCCATCAAATGACGAGAGAAACCGACTGAAGATCGACCAGTCCGACGTTCCGTCCCAGACTGATCGACGTGTCGGTGAGTAGTCATTCGAATCACCCGTCGGGCCACCTCCCCCACCCCTTCGTTTCAGGTGGAACGGTCAGAACCGGGGGTGGGGGTCAGCGCCGGAGTACTACAAAGCGGTACTTTTATATTCTTGGTGCAGTAACCATACCCGTACTCCGATATAAAATAATATTAATATAATAATTATTTAATTTTAGCAGTTGTTGGTATGATTTTATCTACCGAGCCGAACGCTACCTCCCGTCTCCGGACGACTCCAGTTGAAACGAAGGGGTGGGGGGCCGTCTCCGTGGCTCCCAGCGCCGACTATGCGACTGGATGTGAACAGAAACCGACCCGAGGATCACCGCCCGGACGGCTCCAATTGGGAACGGGTGTGCGACCGAACCGGGTTATTGGCGCTTCTATCGGCTCTCTACACTCTCGAACTCCACCGTCCGCGGCGTGTCTGACGCAGTACTTAAGTAAACACGGGGACGTGATATCTCCATACGCCCTTCCACGAGTCTGATGCGGGAGGCGCGGGAGGCCAGGATGGGACTGTTCACAGACCTCAGAGACAGCATCTCACGGGCCGTTGACCGGATGTTCTCGGATGCCGAACCCAAGCGGATCGGCATCTACGGACCCCCCAATGCCGGGAAGACGACCCTCGCAAACAGAATCGCACGTGACTGGACCGGCGACGCCGTCGGCCCCGAGAGTCACATTCCCCACGAAACCCGTCGAGCCCGACGAAAGGAAAACGTCGAGATCGAACGGGACGGGAAGACAGTAAGTATCGATATCGTCGACACTCCCGGCGTCACGACGAAAGTCGACTACAAGGAGTTCCTCGAGCACGATATGGAGAAAGAGGACGCCGTCCGTCGATCTCGCGAAGCGACCGAAGGTGTCGCAGAAGCGATGCATTGGCTCCGCGAGGACGTCGACGGTGTGATCTACGTCCTCGACAGTACGCACGATCCGTTCACGCAGGTGAACACGATGCTCATCGGGATCATCGAGAGTCAGGATCTCCCCGTATTGATCTTCGCAAACAAGACGGATCTAGACGACTCGAACGTCCAGCGTATCGCCAACGCGTTCCCGCAGCACGAGACAGTGCCGCTTTCGGCCCTCGAAGGAAACAATATGGACGAAGTCTACTCGAAGATCGCGGAGTACTTCGGGTGATCACGATGCCGGAAGTCACACCAGGCGAGACCGGAGACGGCGTCCAGATCGACCTCATCAGCGGTGCGCGGATGGAGGGGCTGACGAGTATGGAAAAAATCCGTCTCATCCTCGACGGCGTTCGCGACGGCAACATCGTCGTGCTCGAAGAGGGACTCTCTCCCGACGAGGAGTCAAAACTCATCGAGGTCACGATGACCGAAATCAGCCCCGACGAGTTCAACGGAATCGAGATCGAGACCTACCCACACTCTCAGACCGGGAGCCAGGGGTTCCTCGGCCGACTGATGGGCAAAGGGTCGGACAAGAAACTCACCGTCATCGGTCCCGCAAACCAGATCGAGACACTTCACAAAGACGAGAACCTCATCAGCGCACTCGTCTCCCGGAAGTAACGGGCGAATAAATGACTCACACCGCTCCGATCGGCCGTCCACAACGCGCCGCTTCGATTCCGCGCCGACGCCCTCGGCCCGTCGGACACCCGCTGCACCCGAATCACCCCCTCCCTCCGTAACCACAAATGCCTCACGAATGCACGAACTGCGGTCGAGTGTTCGCGGACGGGTCCAAAGAGATGCTGTCCGGGTGTCCGAACTGCGGCGGCAACAAGTTCCAGTTCCAGCCCGCTTCCGAAACGTCGTTCGAGACCGACGCCGACACCGGAACCACTACCAGTCGATCATCGCAGCCTCAAGACAGTTCTTCGACGACCGACACCCACAGAGACGTTTCGACGACTGATACCCCTGGGAACCCTTCGACGATCAACACTCCCAGTGACGCTTCGACGACCGATTCCTCCGAAGCGTGGAGCGAGGCTGCGGATCGAGCGCTCGGCGACCGCTCTGATCCCAGCGCGGATCCTGCGGACGAGCAAGCCTCTGCCACCGATCCTGGCTCCGGCACGACCCGTGACCCGCTCGCATCCGATCGCGAGTGGCCGAACCAGTCGAATCAGTCGGATCCGCACGGGGAAGCCGGCGACCCCTCGCAACCCGCTACCCCGGACGATTCGACGGCACAGAATTCGTCGTCCCGATCTGACTCCGCATCACCTCAGTCCGAACCGTCACCGGCTCAGTCGGATTCCGCTCTTCCAGCGGACTCGACGACAGAGTCCGAGACCACTGCCGACTCGACCACGACCGACGCTCCGGAAGACACTGCACAGGCGAACGCCCGGAGCGACGTCGTCTCGCCGGACGAGATCGCGGCTGGGGCTCCGGATCCGAATATCGACGACCCATCCGATGCCGAGCCCACCGGCGAGGACGCCCGAAGCCGACCGAGCGACGCTGACGGTCGCGTCATCGAACCATCGAGCGACGACCGCCCGGATCTCGACGACCTTCGCGAGGAACTCAACGAGCAGTTTGAGAGCATCCGCATCGTCGCCCCCGGCGAGTACGAACTCAACCTGATGGAACTGTACGACCGGACCGAGTACATCATCTCGCTCCAGGAAGACGGCCGATACATCATCGAAGTGCCGGACACGTGGGATACGACGCCGGGCGGCCCCAACGACAACTGAGGCTCTCTCCCCGTCCGAACAAATCTCTGTTCCTCCCCGATCCATCGAACTCACATTCTTGCCCACAATCTGACCGGATCGACCCTTCTCCACAGTCTGGTCGCACTCGTATTCCTCCTTGATCCGATATGACCAGCGCCTCGACCACGGGTCACACTCGATAGTCTCGCGGATGGGCGGACTCGTCGCGAGACTCCGTCGGAACACTAACGACGGCGAATTGGAGGGATTTAAGCGCCCCGCCCGACACCGACCGCGTATGAGTCAGGCGACCAAAATTGTCCTCGGAACCGTCGGTGTCTCAGCCGTTCTCGTGATCGCCATCGTCGTGATGCTCGCGTTCGGGTAACGTCGACGGCCTTCGCGGTCAGTTTTTCGTCGCTTCTCCTGCAGACTGTTTCTCTCCTCGCCCCGATCCTCTCGTTTCAACTCCAGAACCGAACCCGCACCAACCCACAGTAGCGTTTGCAACTGAGTACACATCCGATCACACGCGGTCGTGCGATCGAGTGAGCGAAAAGTTATAAACACTACTATACACTGACTCCGACCGTGAGGCGCACTCCTCAAGACGCCCCGGGTGCAAGCTTAGGTATGTTCGACCGCCGCACCCTCACGGACGATGTCAGCGCCGTCCGCGAGGCCCACGCTCCCGACGCGAACGTTCTCGACGTCGGCGCCGATTTCGAGACGATTCCCCCGGCCACCGCCGAGGATCTGGGTCTCCTCGCCGACGGTCTAGATCCCGCGACGTATCCATCGGAGTGGCTCCCGGCGGACGCACCCGAACCGCTCGTCAGGTACGCCGGGTCGGATTTCACCGTCGGGATGCCCGGAGACGGGACTGTCACGTGGACTCGTCAGACTGTCCCACCGACCGTGCTAATCAAGAAACGGGCCGAGGGGACGCCAACCGACTTCCTGGACTTCCTGCTCGCGGAGGCGTTCGTGCAGGTCGGCACCGACGCACCCGAGCACTTCCTCCCGTTCTTCGGGAGTGCCTACCGAGACCTCAATGCGGTCGTCCCGCTCGGACCGGCGGACGTCTACCAGATCGCGGCGGCACTCTACGACGCGTGGCTCGGTATACAGACTCGCGACACCTTCCGCAGTTGGGAGGCCGATCACCCCACCCTCTATGACGCGTGGGCGGACGCGGGCCAACGACTCTCGGGCCGACTTACGACGCTCCCGCGGGCGGTCGCCCGCGGGCAGACCTCGTTCGCAGAAGCCACCGAGTACGCCTGTTCGGCGGTCAAACACGGACTTGATCTCCCCGCACCGTTTGCTGCGCTCGACACCCAGGCCTTCGTCGAGCACGGCCCCGAATACGGCGTCCAGTGGGCCGAGAAGACGTTCGAGAAACTCGAAGAGGAGACGCCGGACGAACCCGAGAGAGATTCCGACGCACCCCACGGGAACTCCGGCACACTCGACGAGAACTCCGACCCATCTGACGGAGACTCCAACGCGGGGAACGGAACGGATAAATAATCGGTAGGCGCCGAACCGGGCGAACGAAACCGACGAGTAGTCACTGAGTTCTTCCCGCGGTAAACGGCCGTCCGTCCATCGAATCTCGTCGCCGACCTGATCTCAAAACTCGGTGGCTACGTTCCCATCGACGTCCAGTTCGACGACAGCGTCGAACAGGTCGCGGAAGCGTTCGATCGTTTCGTCGTCGTGGACCTCGTTCGAGAGATGGAACAGCCCGACCGCGTCGTGTTCGGCGAGCAGTTCCAGCAGCCGCCCGGTCGCCTCGTATGCCTCGTCGACGTCGGCGTAGTACGCCATTTCGGTCACGGAGTCGACGCTGATTCGAATCTTCCCACCGTGCGTCCTGAGGAACTCCTCGGTCTTGGTGACGATCCCGTCGAGATCGTCGGGTGCGGCGACGTAGTGGACGCGATCGCTCCGCCGTCGCGAATATCCGCGCTCTACCGAGAGCGTGTCGAGAACGACCGCTTTCGATTCATCAACGTCGTAGTGTTCGAGTTTCTGCTCGACCTCGCGGGCGGTCGTCCGTGTCGAGATGACCAGAAAGTGATCGGTGTCGGTCTTCAGAAAGTCAGTGTCGATCCGATCTGTCTCACCGATACTGGGATGCAGGAGTAGTACCCCGGTACCGCCGGGGATCGAATCGGGTGCGTTCTCGATAGCGAGCGTGTAATCCATATCCGTAGATCCGACCGCGCGGACTTAACGATGCGGGGGATCCAATCGAATCGCGCCACAGAATTCCGCGGTGCAGTGAGCGGGTTGTCGTCCCCCGTCGAAGTACATCAGTAAATCGAGTCGGCGGTGGCTGCGCCGATCACGCTAAAAACCGAGCCGATGCTGACCGCCTTCAGCGTCGTTACGATCAGCGCAGGGTCGACTAGGACGCCAACGAGCGGCACTATCACCGCCTCGCCGGTCTCTCCGAGAAACGTCGCTGGGGCGTCGAACGCGATCGCGAGGATAATTACGGAGAGATACGAGACGGCGATGAGAGAGATGAAGCGAACCGGGATCCCGCCAACCTCGGTCTCGCGGTCCGGATTCCGATTGTCGGCCTTGTAGAGCGCCCCATAGCCGATTGTGAAGACGATAATTACGGTTAGCAGGGCCTGTATCCACGACATACTCTCCGCGAGAACCCACACCTCCTCAGTGACGACGAAGGGACCGGCGAGGAGGAACCCGCCGATGATCTGCTGGACCGTATCGGAGAGCGCGAACCGGCGACGGCGTCCGACCATATCTCTCTTCCCCGCGCCAGAGGATATATAACCGCCCCTCGCGCGTCGAAAAACTGCCATTCGGACTCGCCCGCCTTCCGCAGCCGCAATCGATCCGGGGACTGAAATCCGACCGTTCTTGTGGTGGCCGCTCCAGAAGCGGGTATGAGCGTTCGAGCCGAGTTCGACGCCTGGGCGGCCGACGGGCGCGACAAGGGAATGGAGAAGCGACACTGGCACACGGCGAAACACGCCCTCGCCCGAATGCCGATTGAGGACGGCGAGACCGTCCTTGACCTCGGGTGCGGCAGCGGGTACATCGGTCGCGCGCTTCGCGAGACGGAGACCGCTGGTCGGGTCTACGGACTCGATGGGTCACCCGCGATGGCGCAGAACGCCCGATCGTACACCGACGACCCGTTCGTGGGCTTCCTCGTTGGTGACTTCGACGTCCTCCCGTTCGCGGACAACTCCATCGACCACGTCTGGAGTATGGAGGCGTTCTACTACGCAACCGATCCCGACCACACGCTCGAAGAGGTCGCACGCATTCTTCGCCCCGGTGGCACATTCTACTGCGCGGTGAACTACTACGAAGAGAACGTCCACTCTCACGCGTGGCAGGAGCGGATCGAGGTCGAGATGACCCGCTGGTCGGCCGCGGAGTATCGCAAGGCGTTCCGCGCTGCCGGACTCCACGTCGCCGAGCAGGAGAACATCCCGGACCGCGAGGTCGAGATCCCGCCAGTAGAGGCCTTCCCGACTGACGACTGGAAGTCCCGCGAGGCGATGGTCGAGCGCTATCGGACGTACGGCACGCTTCTCACCGTCGGCGTCGCGCCCTGAGTGCTCCAAAACGCGCTGAATACCCGATATGCACACCTGCACTCACTTCCCACAGTGTAGCCCGCTCACCGATGTTCCCGAGATAACAACGTCCAGAACCGCGCCACGGCTCACCGCTCTCGTCTCGATTCCACCTCGACGACGTGAGCCGCGGAGGGTTCGAACCCGACACGAACGTCGCCCTCCAGCGGATCGACCGAGCGGACCGTCAGTTCCTGGCCGTTCCACCGGAGGTGCGAACGGGTCGAATCTCCAAGGAACTCCGCCTTCGAGACGGTGGCGGTGAGAACGTTGGTCGAATTCTCGTCGAGTACCGTCCTGGATTCACCGACCCTGTCGAAATCCCTCGACGCGGTCTCATCCCGGGTGAGGTCCTGCCGTTCGGCTCGTTCTCCAACTACGGACATCCCCTCCGGCCGGACGCAAAACACCACGCGGTCGTCGGACTCGACCTCCGGACCGCTCGCCACCGCGACCGTCGCCCCCCCGACGTCGACGTCGATGATGCGTCCTCCCGCAGACCCCTTCGTTTCACTTGGAGATTCTGGATCATCGCCGACTGACGTCGTTGTTTTCCTGGGGTCTCCCCCACCGCGAACCGAGACGACCGGCCCCTCGAAGACGTTGTTGTCGCCGACGAAGTTCGCGACGAAGCGCGTCGCCGGACGGCGATACACGTCTCGAGGCGTGCCGACCTGTTCGACAGCTCCATCGTTCATCACGGCCATCCGGTCCGAGATCGCGAGCGCCTCCTCCTGGTCGTGAGTGACGTACAGCGTCGTGATCCCGAGTTCGGACTGGATCTCTTTGATCTGTATCCGGAGGCGCTCCCGCAACTGGGCGTCGAGAGCACTCATCGGTTCGTCGAGGAGGAGGAGGTCCGGACCCGGAGCCAGCGCCCGCGCGAGCGCGATCCGCTGTTGCTGCCCGCCAGAGAGTTTCGCAGGATCCCTGTCGCCGGCGTCAGGAAGGTCGACGAGTTCGAGTAACGACGCGACGCGTTCGGCGTCGCTCTCGTCGCCGGGCGGGTCATCGAACTTCAGCCCGTAGGCGACGTTCTCGCGGACCGAAAGGTGGGGAAACAGTGCGTAGTTCTGGAACACGACGCCCACGTTCCGGTCCTCGGGCGGAACCCCGCGCATTTGCTCGCCGTCGAATCTGATCGTTCCGTCACTCGGCGGTTCGAACCCCGCGACCAGCCGGAGTGTCGTCGTCTTCCCGCATCCGGAGGGACCGACCAGTGTGAAGAACTCGCCGTCGTCGACGTCGAGACTGATTCCGTTCGCGTCCCCACCCGCCTGGCCGCTCCCCGATCTGTCGAATGCGACCGTTTCGCCGTCCGCCTGGCCGCTCTCCGATCTGCCGAGTGCGATCGTTTCGCCGTACGTCTTCCGGACGTTCTCCAGCGTCAGGTTCATCTCAGAATCCCCCTCGGCCGTCCCGACCGCCGAACCGTTCGATCACCACGAAACTCAGACTCGTCACCCCGAGCAGCAGACAGCCCATCGCGGTCGCTGGACCGAGACGGCGGCCGAGATAACGTTCGACGGCGACAGGCATCGTGTAACTCGTCGATCCCTCCGCGAGAACGACTGTCGAATCGAACTCGCCGATGCTGATCGCGAAGGCGAACGCCGCGCCCGCGACGACGCCTGCGACGACCAGCGGGAGTTCGATGTCGAGAAGCGCCCGCACTCTGCTCGCCCCGAGACTCCGCGCGGATTCGGTCAACCGCGGATCGAGGTTTCTGAGCAGTGGCGCGACGTTCCGCGTCACGAACGGGTACGCGCCGACGGCGTGCGCGGCGACAATCGCGACTGCGCCGGTCGCAGTGATCCGCGTTCCGAACACCTCGATTCCGAACACGAGACCTCGGAGGAGACCGAGTCCGACCACGATCCCCGAGACGGCCAGCGGGGCCATCGAGAGCGCGTCGACGACGGCGCGACCTCGGAAGTCCCGGGTCGTCAGTACCGCCATCAACACCCCCATCGGCACTCCCACGAGGAGCGTCCCGATTCCGAAGACGAGCGAGTTCTCGATGGCGGGCAGGGGACGTACCTGGTACGCCGCCCCGGTCTGCTGCCGCTCGAGGAGAAACCGGTAGTGCCGGAGCGATAGTTCTCCCTGCGAGCCGGTGAAACTCGTCAGGATCATTGAGGCAATCGGGACGACGAACACCGCGAGCACGACGATGG
This sequence comes from Halobellus sp., assembly GCF_042218505.1. Lineage (NCBI taxonomy): Archaea > Methanobacteriati > Methanobacteriota > Halobacteria > Halobacteriales > Haloferacaceae > Halobellus > Halobellus sp. The sequence goes on along the minus strand of NZ_JBDGQZ010000005.1, from coordinate 40,333 downwards.
CGTAGCCGAGGATCGCGAGTCGCGTCCCGACTTCTTCGGGAGTCACGGAATCGGGCCACAGCGACCGGCGGGGCTGCGGTCGAGCGCCCTGTCCAGCAGCCCGCTGTCGGCCCTCGTATCGCAGGTATAGGTAGGTCAAACCGAGCGAAATCACGGTTTCGATAACGGCGAGTGCGGCCGCTTCGGCGTACGCGAGGTTCTGGATTCGCGAGTAGATGAACACCTCGACCGTCGCCAACTGGAAGCCGCCGAGCGCGAGGACGATCGGAAACGACGCGAAGGTGAACACGAACGTCAGCGTCGCCGCGACCGCCACGGCCGGAAGCAGTTGCGGGAGGACGACGTCGCGGAAGGCGCGAACCGGCGACGCACCTAGACTCCGTGCCGTCTCGATCGCCGAAGCATCGACGCTTTCCCAGGCCGCCGTCGTCACTCGGGCCACCAGCGGAGCGTTGTAGAACGCGTGTGCGACGATGATCGCGGGCAGGGTGAACAGCAGTTCGACCGTCGGCAGACCGAGCGCACGCAACACCCTGTTCAGCGTGCCGTTCTGCCCGAACGTCGCCACGAACCCGATCGCGACCATAATCGAGGGCATCACGAACGGCAGGATCGTCAGCGACCGGAGTGTCTCTCGGCCGGGGAACTCGAATCGGGCCAACACCCACGCCCCGGGCAGGCCTAGAGCGACAGATGCGACCGTCGAGAGGGCGGCCTGGTACGCCGTAAACCCGAAGATCTCGACGAGATAGAACCGGGAGGTCAGCACGGAGACGAGCGGTTCGATCGTCGGTCGTCCGTCAACGACGACGGCGTCGACGAACACCGTCGCGACCGGGTAGTAGAACACCCCGATGAGGATCAGCCCCGTCGCGAGCGTTCCGAGCGTGAGCGCGTGTGACTCGATCGATCTCACGATCGCCCGAAGCCGACGTCCGGTTCTCGACGCGTGTTCCCGAAGCGTGGCTCTCACGGGTGTGCCGTCGTCAGTTGCTCGCGTACTGCCGCTCCCACGCCTGGGTCCACTCACTCACGTTGTCTCGAAGGGCGTCGTACGTGAAAGTGACTGCTTCAGGCGGGGCCTGGGCGTACTTTGCGAAGTCCTCGGGGAGTTCAGCGGTCGTCGTCGCCGGGAACGCGACGTTCCGCTGTGCAATCTCGCCCTGCACGTCGGGCCGCAGCATAAATTCGAGGAACCGCTGTGCCAACTCGGGATTGTCGGCGTTCTGGAAGACCGACATCCCCTCGGGGTAGGCGTATCCCTGATCGTTCAGGAACCGGATCCGGTGCTTCGCGAGGTCCTGGTCCTCCCGGTTGGCGTACACCTGGTCCGTCGAGTACGAGACCACCATCGGCGCTTCCTCGTTCGAGTAGGCCGTGTAGGAACTCGACCAGTCGGAGAGCACCCGAACGCTGTTATCCTGGAGTTTCTGCCAGTAATCGAGGTAGCCGTCTGGTCCCTTCGCTTTGATCGTGTGCAGGAGGAACGACTTGCCGGTCGCACTCGCCGTGGGATTCTGTGCGAGGAGGTCGCCCTCGTACTCCGGTTTCAAAAGGCCGTCGAATGTCTCCGGTGCGGTGAACTCGCCATAGTCGCCCATTGTCTCGTTGTAGACGAGGCTGACGTAGCTAGTGTCGTAGGGGACGATTCGACCTTTCGGATCGAAACTCAGGCCGTCCTTCACGTCTCCGCTTCCCTCGACGTTGCCGACGTCGGTGAACAACCCGTCGTCGAGTCGTTCGTCGACTCGGATGAGCATATCTACGTTGAGACCGACGTATGCGTCGGCATCGATCTCGACCCCCTGCAGCGCCCGCTCGATGAAGTAGTTGATCTCGCTGTCGGGCGTCGCGAACGTGAGTGTCGCGTCGAACTCCGACTCGAAGTTCTCCTTGATCCACTGGCCGGGACTCGTCGACGGCGCGTCGACGAACGCACCGTACGTCGCAACGACGAGTTCAGGCGTCCCGCCGGCGGTCCCAGTCGTCGTTCCAGTCTGCGTCTGGGTCGTCTCGCTCTCGGCTGTCGGTGTCGACGTCGATCCGCCGCCCCCGCCGGCACACCCGGCCAGTCCCGCGATGCCGCCCGCGCCGACTGCTCGAATGAACGTTCTGCGTCTCATTACCCGGTGATCACACTCGGTGGTATTTAACCGTGGTGACTTGGGATCTCCATCCCCAGCGTAGCAACGTCCTTGCTCCCACATACTGAGGGCGGGGGTATGTCCCGATCCAGACGATACGTACTCGGTGGACTGTTCGTCGCCGCTGGCGCGCTTGCGGCCGTTCTCCTGGCGTCGGTGGTCGGGACGGTCTTCTTCGCTGTCACAGTCGCGTATCTTCTGTGGCCGCTCCGTCAGGAACTCATCGATCGGGGGCAGTCCCGGCGGATTGCAAGTCTCAGCACGACCGCCGCAGCGTTCCTGGCGACGCTGCTCCTGTTCGCCCCGCTAGCGATCGTGGTGTACCTCCGGTTCGACTCCTTCGTTGCGGTGATCGGCCCGCTCCCGACGGAGATCGACGTTTCGGCCTTCGGTTCGAGTACCACTACTCGCTGAACTCGTTCGTCGAGTTCGTCGTGGCGTACGTTGAGCAAGCCGCTGGCCGTGCCGCCAGAGCCGCGCCGGTCATCCTGACGAAAGTCACCCTGTTCGTGTTTCTGATCTACTCGCTGCTGTTCTACGGTGAGGACGCTAAGGACGCCGCGCTGGCGCTGGGACCGCCTCCTTACCGCGACACCACCCGTGCACTCAACCGCCGTGCTCGCGACACCCTGTTTGCGATCTACATTCCCCAGGCCGCCACCGCACTCGGCACGTTCGTCCTCGCGCTCCCGGTCTTTTTTACACCCGGCTACGACACGGTGGTGACGTTTGCGACGATCGCTGCGATCCTGCAGTTCGTTCCGGTCGTCCTCCTCGTGGCCCCCGCAGCCTACCACGCTGCGCTCGGGCAACCCGTCCAGGCGACGCTGGTGTTCGTCATTGGGGGTTTCGTCGTCGCGTGGCTCCCGGACGTGCTCATCAGACCTCGACTCGCGCGCGAGACTGCCCGCGTCTCGGGAAGCCTCTATTTCGTCGGGTTCTTCGGCGGTGCGTTGACCCTGGGAGCGATCGGACTGGTCGCCGGGCCGCTGCTCTCTACGGACCTGAACCCGGAACTCGTTCCAGTAACTGACTCTGACGCCGCTGGGCCCGTAGACCACGCGAACGCCGGATCCGACGAGGCGGGATCAGACACCACCTGACGCTGTCGCTACTGGTAGTCGCTGCCGACGACCTCGCGGATCCGCCCGGCGGTCACCTCGCCCACGCCGTCGACCTCGCGAAGGTCGTCTTCCCGCGCGGTCATCACCCCTTCGACGGTCCCGAACTCCCGAAGCAGTGACTGCGCGGTGACGGGACCGATGTCTGCAATCGCGGAGACGACGTACTCCTGCTGTTCTGCGAGCGTCTTCGCGCTTGTCTCGCCGTGGACGCTCACGGTCCGGTCGCGTTCGGTCTGTTCGCGCTTGGCGATCGTCAGGAGCAACTCCGCGGTGTCGTTCTCGTCGATTGTCCGCAGGACGCTCACGTCGAAGTCAACCGCGAGGGATGCGAGCGCCCCGCGGATCGCACCCGGGTGGACGTTCCGCTCCTCGTAGAGCCCCTCGCCCTCGAGGATCAACACGGGTCGAGCATAGGCGCGTGCCAGGTCCCCGACCTGCTCGAACAGCGAGCGCTCGCCGCTCAAGAGCGTGTCGAGGAAGTCGGCAATCGATTTGCGCTCGACGGCGACCCGGTCCGAGAGGACGTAATCTCCGACCGCGAGGGTTTCCAAGCGCGTCTGCACGTCGTCGCGCTTCGAGAGGTCCTTGGCAATCGAGGCATCCAGTTCACGCTGGTCGACGACGACCTCTGTCTCCTCGCTGTCGTCGCCGGCGGTCGCGACGACGCCCTCGGGGTCGTCGGTCTTGTCGGATTCGTCGGCTTCGTCAGCATCCTCTTTGCTATCGCTGCTACCACTTTCGACGGCTGAATCGCTCGCATCACCGTTCTCGATCCGTTCGCCCCCGGCACGCTCGATTTCCTCGTCCGTTGCGGCGAAGTCGGTCAGTCCGGCCTGGCCGTTCGTTGCTGTCCCGTCCCCAGCGACACCGGATTCGACCCCCGACTGCGACCCACCGGCCGACGCGTCAGATGCGGCGGCTTCGGACGTCGGCGCTGTGCGATCTGCTCCGTCTTCACTGTCCGCTCCCGCGTCGCCGTCGGCCTTGTAGGCCTTGAGTGACCCCTGAGGCGGACCCAGTTCGGACTCGATGTCCCCGGCGACGCTCTTCAGGTCTCGGAGTTCGGACTCCATCTCTTTCTCTCGGCGGCGCGAGATCCAGAAGTACGCCTCGTCGCGGGTGTCTTCGGCCAGGAGTACGACCACGCGGCCCTCCGTTTGCCGACCCGTCCGGCCCTTCCGCTGGATCGACCGGATGGCCGTCGGCACCGGTTCGAAAAAGAGGACCAAATCGACTTCCGGGACGTCCAATCCCTCCTCGGCGACGGAGGTCGAGACCAGCACCTCGAACTCGCCCGCTCTGAACGCGTCGAGCGTCTTCTTCTGTTCCGTCTGGGTCATTCCGTCCGAACTCTCCTTGTCGCCCTGTCCCACGAAGCGCCGGACGTCGAACGACGCCGAGAGGAACTCGGTCAGGGCCTCGGCCGTATCGCGCGACTCGGTGAAAACGATGACCCGCTCACCCCCTTCGATACCGAGCGTCTGCGCCAGTAGAATCCGCGCCCGCGAGAACTTCGGGTGCGTCCCGTCGAACGACTCGGCCAATCGCATCGCCTCGCGGACCTTCGGCTCGGCGACGAGTCGCTGGCTCGCTTTCGACGCGCCCGAGGAGCGCGCAGCGTTCCGCTGTCGCTCGAAGTACCGCCGCACGGACTCGACGGACTGCGTCTCGACGAGTTCGACTGCCCGGCGGAGTTTCATCACCTCCGCGTGCGTCGACATCCCCTTGTAGCCCTCCGATTTGTCGGCGTTCATCAACTCCTGTAACTTCCCGCGCATCCGGTTCAGTTGCTTCTGGGAGATGTCGGGCTGGGTCGTGCTCGACACGCCGAGCGACTTCAGTTTCTGGAGCCGATCCTTGATCACCTCGTTCAGCGCGTCTCTGATCTGCAGGATCTCGTCGGGCAGTTCGATCCGCTCCCACTCGACGGACGTGTCGTGGGTGTACGCCTCGACGTCGGCGTCCTCGTCGGTCATCACCTCGACTTCTTGGATGCCGAGGTTCTGACACACCGACAGAATCGCCGCTTTGTCGCCCCCCGGCGACGCGCTCATACCCGTCACGAGCGGGTTCTCGGCGTCCTCGTGGTAGCGCTCGGCGATGTAGACGTACGCGTAGTCCCCGCTCGCGCGGTGACACTCGTCGAACGTGAGGTGTGTCACCTCCGCCAGCGAGATCCGACTCCCGACCAGGTCGTTCTCGACGACCTGCGGGGTCGCGACGACGATCCGCGCGCCGTCCCACGCCCCCGCCCGATCCTCGGGACTGATCTCTCCAGTGAACACGACGATCTCCTCGTCCGGGATTTCGAGTGCCTCCCGGTAGAACTCCGCGTGCTGTTGGACGAGGGGCTTCGTCGGCGCGAGGAATAGTACCTTCCCGCCGTGCTCGTCGAGGCGGTCTGCGGTCACGAGCAGACTCACTGTCGTCTTCCCCAGACCGGTCGGGAGACAGACAAGCGTGTGCGCGTTCCGCGCCGCGGTCGCGAGTTCGAGTTGGTACCGCCGCTGTTCGATGAACGACGGGCTCAGGAGGGGGTGATCCACGTACGCGGGGTCGTCGCCGGCCGCCATCACGTCCGATTGGTCGCCACCGATGTTAAGAGTTCGCCGCCGAGAGTGAAAGTGAAAAGCGGCGTACTCACACGCCTTACCGACGGATATCTCGATCGGACGTCCGAAACGGGGCTACCGGCTTCGGTCCGTCTCGGAGCCGAACTCCGCGCCGAACGCGTCGACGGACTCGGGGCTCCCGTAGGCGTCTCCCGACGCGCTCGTTCCGTCGGAATCGTCGACGGAGTCCGGCAGCGACGCTCCCACGAGGTCTGCCCACTCCGAGAGATTCCGATCACGACTTCTATGACTCATAGTTTCTCCTCGAACGACAATCTCTCCAGCATCGTATATAATAATTGTGCTGAGTCCGTCCCACTGGGACTCCTGTCCCGCCATCTGGGTCGCAGGACTGCTGTCGTCGGCTGCGCTTTAGTGTCAGAAACAGCTGCTCTTACTGACAGCCAAAGCCGCCTGACTGACAGCCAAAGCCGCCTGATGTTGCCAACGCCCGCTTTCCCGCCCGCCTGCCCGGACAATCTGCTGATTGTAGTCGTGCCCGGACGATCCGTTTACTTCCGCCGTGTTCAGACGACCTGTTCGTCGCCGTCGTAGAGTTCGATTGCGTCCACGGGGCAGGCACGGGCCGCGAACTCCGCATCGAGTTCGGCGTCGTCGGGAACCTCCACCTCGAAAATACCGTCTTCGACTTCGGTGCTCTCGGCCAGTTCGGCCTTTCCCTCGTCGAGATTCTTCTCGAAGGCGTCCCACTCCTCGACGCACTGGAACATCCCGATGCAGGTCTCGCGGTCGTAACGAATCTTCATATTTCCCGTTCGGCGACGACCCACATATCCCTGGCGACGCCGGCTCCCCGCGTTGTCGAGGGCTCGCTGTTGTCGCCGCCGTCGCGTCGCTGACGACTCACCCCGCTGACGACATCGTTTACTCCGCGCCATCCCGGCGCGTCTCCGACGGTTTAAACCCGAGGACGGCGTACTTCGGATAGATGCACCCAGAGGAGGTCCCAGAACTGCCCGAGGGGGTCGCCTCACACCTGCACGAGGAGGGAATCGAAGCGCTGTACCCACCGCAGGCCGACGCCGTCGAGGCGGGCGTCACCCGCGGAGAGAGTCTCGTCGCATCAGTCCCCACTGCCTCGGGCAAGACCCTGATCGCCGAGTTGGCGATGCTGTCGAGCGTCGCGCGCGGCGGGAAAGCGCTCTACATCGTCCCCCTGCGTGCGCTGGCGTCCGAGAAGAAAGCCGAGTTCGAGCGCTGGGAGGAGTACGGTTTCGACATCGGCGTCTCGACCGGCAACTACGATTCGGACGGCGAGTGGCTGGCCTCCCGCGACATCGTGGTCGCCACTTCCGAGAAGGTGGACTCGCTGGTTCGGAACGGCGCGGCCTGGATCGACGACCTGACCTGTGTCGTCGCCGACGAGGTTCACCTGGTCGACGACGCCCAGCGCGGTCCGACGCTCGAAGTCACCCTCGGCAAACTGCGGATGCTTAACCCCAGTCTTCAGGTCGTCGCACTCTCTGCGACCGTCGGCAACGCCGACACCGTCGCCGAGTGGCTCGACGCCGAACTCGTCGAATCGACCTGGCGACCGATCGACCTCCAGATGGGGGTTCACTACGGCAACGCGATCTCGTTCGATAACGGCAGCCAGCGCGAAGTCCCGGTCGAATCGGGGGGACGCCCCACGGCCGCGCTCGTCGACGACGCGCTGGCCGGTGACGACGACGTCGCGGCCGAAGTCGGCGACGATCAGGGTTCCTCGCTCGTGTTCGTCAACTCCCGTCGGAACGCCGAAGCGTCGGCCAAGCGCCTGCGTGATGTGACCGCCACCCACCTCACCGACGACGAACGCGGCCGCTTGGCGGAACTCGCTACTGAGATCAGAGACGTCTCCGACGCCGAAACGAGCGACACGCTTGCCGACTGCGTCGCGAAGGGCGCGGCGTTCCACCACGCCGGACTCGCGCCGGAGCACCGCTCGATCGTCGAGGAGGCGTTCCGTGACCGACTCGTAAAGTGCGTGTCGGCGACGCCGACGCTCGCGGCGGGCGTCAACACGCCCAGCCGGCGGGTAATCGTCCGCGATTGGCGGCGCTACGACGGCGAATTCGGCGGGATGAAGCCGCTCGACGTCCTCGAGATCCACCAGATGATGGGACGAGCCGGGCGTCCCGGACTCGACCCATACGGCGAGGCCGTCCTGCTGGCGAAGAACTCCGAGACGCGAGACGAACTGTTCGAGCGGTACATCTGGGCCGATCCCGAACCCGTCCGCTCGAAACTCGCCGCCGAACCGGCGTTACGAACCCACGCACTCGCTACCGTCGCCTCGGGGTTCGCCCACACCCGCGCGGAACTGCTCGAGTTCCTCGGTCGGACACTGTACGCCACGCAGACAGACGATTCCGGCCGTCTGGAGACGGTCACCGACGACGTGCTGGCGTACCTCGATCGGAACGGGTTCATCGAGCGAAAGGACGGGTCGCTCACCGCGACCAGCATCGGCCACACTGTCTCACAGCTCTATCTCGATCCGATGACTGCCGCCGAAATCATCGACGGCCTGGAGTGGGCCAGCGCCAACCGCGGTGAGATGGTCCGCGCGCTGCGCGACGGCTCGGGCGCAGCCGACTCGGACGGATCGTCCGCCACTCCGGACGGTGTCGCGGCCGACGCCGACGACCCGGCGTCGGCCGGATTCCAGCGGGCCAGCGAGTTAGCGTCCGGGACCGGGAACGAACGGAGTGCCGACGACGCGGATGATGCCGACGGCTCCGACCCCGAGAGGGCTCCCCCCGACGTCACGTATCCGACGGCGCTGGGGCTCTTTCAGCTCGTCTCGCGAACGCCGGATATGTACCAGTTGTACCTCAAATCGGGTGACCGCGAGACCTACACCGAACTCTGCTACGAACGTGAGGCGGAACTCCTCGGCCGCACGCCATCGGAGTACGAAGACGTCCGGTTCGAGGAGTGGCTTTCGGCGCTGAAGACGGCGAAACTCCTCGAGGACTGGGCCGACGAAGTCGACGAGGACCGAATCACCGAGCGCTACGGCGTGGGCCCGGGCGACATCCGGGGGAAGGTCGAGACTGCTCAGTGGCTTCTCGGCGCGGCCGAACGACTCGCGGGCGAACTGGGCCTCTCGCCCGTCCCCGTCCGGGAGGCGAAAAAGCGGGTCGAGTACGGCGTCCGCGACGAACTCCTGGATCTCGCCGGGGTTCGCGGCGTCGGTCGCAAGCGGGCCCGGCGGCTCTTCGAAGCCGGTGTCGAGAGCCGCGCGGCCCTCCGCGAGGCGGATAAATCGGTCGTTCTCGGTGCGCTTCGGGGCCGCCGCAAGACGACGAAACGAATCCTGGAGAACGTGGGCCGGCAGGATCCCTCGATGGATGACGTCGCCTCGGGTGGAACCTCGACGCAGTCAACCGAAACCGACGGATCCGCGCTGGATCACTCCGACGGTGGCACCGGCTCAGATCCCACCGAAGACCCCGACGAACAGGCCAGCCTGGGTGATTTCGGTTGATCCGACCGACCGCGGGACGCCCCGGAGGACGGCGATGAAACTCCTCGAGGGGATTGTCGAGGTCGACGATGTCGATTCGTTCGTCGCCACGGTCGACGAGATCAGTCGGGAAACGGAAGCGACCATCCAGACGTTCGACGCGCGGTACCTCGTGAGCGACCGACACCTCGAACGCGCCGTCGACCTGGCCGACCGGGCGATCGACCGCGGCGAGTCCATCGCCCGCGACCGTGCGGTCGAAATCCTGCTGTACGCGGCCGCCAGACGACAGATCACCGACGCGCTCGAACTCGGCGTCACCGAGGGAGCGAACCGAGCGGTCGTGCTCGTCGACGGCGGCGACGAACGCGAGGCGGCGGCGGCAGTCCGATCGCGGTTGCTCACAGCGGCCGAACCGACGCTCGGAGACTACGACCCCGAACGCGTCCGGACGTTCTTCGACGTCGGCGACGCCGAACTCGACGTGGTAGACGGCGACCTCGAATCGGTTGTCCTCGAACGCGTCGCGCTACTGGTCGTCGAGAAGTAACTGATCCGCTCTCGACGCGACCGGCCAACCCCTTCGTTTCAACTGGAGATTCTCGAGGCAGCGTTTCTCTGCAGCGAGGTTGCGACGTGTACGTCCCCCGTGTGCGCCCGGTATGGATCCGCTGCGTCCGAGACCACGGAGTAAAGTACATTACATACGAGTGTAGACGTAGCCCTATGTCCGAGACGGCGACCGGTCGCGGGTCCGACGGCGGCGGACAGTTCCCGCTCGACGCCGTGCTCGCCATCTTCCAAGGCCGGAACGACCTCGCGCGGCCGCTGACGGCGAACGACGTGATGGATCGTCTCGACTGCTCGCGTCGCACTGCGCACAACAAACTCAACGAACTCGTCGATCAGGGCACGCTCGCGACCCGGAAGGTGGGCGCGCGCGGTCGGGTCTGGTGGATCCCGTTCCCCGACGAGCGGTCCGCCGACAGCGCGACCGACGCCCAGGCCACCGTGACTGGAACGCCCGATCGCGACCCTGCGGTCGAGGCCGAGATCGCCGCCGCCGACATTCCGGGTTCGGGTGACACGCTTCGAAAGCGGCGCGAGGCACTCCGAGCGACGTACGATTACCTCAGCAAGCACCCCGACGCGACAGAGACCGACTTCCTCACTGAGGTATTCCCGGAGCACCCGGCGGGGTTCAAAACCGCTGACAACTGGTGGGCGGTGATCAAGCCGGCACTAACCGAGTTGCCCAACGTCGATGTCGCGGAGGACCGCGAACACGTGTGGCATTATCTCGGCGGCTGAGGCCTCCGCTGCAGTCGCCAACGACGCACTGTGCGGTCCCGAGACGGGATACCGCTCCGAGGAGAGCAGTACCGGCCACGGGGCCGACGACGACGAACCGACTTCCGACGCCGACACGCCACCACACGACGATGGAGCGGAACTAATATATGCCGGACGCCGACTCGACGCCGGACGAAGAGGTGTACGCGTCTCCTGAGGAACTCGGCGGGCCGACGTCCTCGTACACCCCGGTCGCCTACGACAACCTCGATCAGGCCCCGGACACCGACGACCATCCCGACGAGGGACGAGGCGGCCCGCTTCAGGTCCTCGACCTGCCGAAGGTCCCGAAACTCAAGCACGTTGTCGGACCGAGCGCGATTATGCTCGGTGCGTCGCTGGGAAGCGGCGAGACGCTGTTCTGGCCGTCGCTCGTCGCTCGATACGGCTGGGCGCTGTACTGGATTTTCCTCGCAGGCGTGCTCGTCCAGTTCGTCGTCAACACGGAGATCCAGCGCTGGACGCTCGCGACCGGCGAGAGCGTCTTTCGGGCGATGGAACGGGTCCATCCGGCGATCCCTCTGGCGTTCCTCTTCGGTGGCTTCGCCAGCCTCGGATGGCCCGGCTGGGCCGCGAGCGCCGCGAAAGTTGGGGCCGCCGGGCTCTCGCTCGGGACCTATCGCATACTCGACGTCGCGGTCCCCGGCTGGCGCATCCTGGGCATCGCGCTGATGGTGCTGATCTGGCTCACCTACCAGGTCACGCCGCTGATGTACAACGTCGTCGAACGATTCCAGTTGCTGCTCGTGCTCCTCTCGATGCTCGCCGCGCTCGCCCTCTTCGCGCTCATCGGGTCGCCGGCGGCGCTCTCGGGCCTGCCGGCGAGCCTGACAGCGCCGAGCACTCACCCCCCGCCGACCGCCATTGCCGTCCTCCTCGGCGCCATTGCCTACGCCGGTGCGGGCGGCTATCTGAACCTCTCTCAGAGCCTCTGGATCCGCGAGAAGGGCTACGGAATGGGCCGATACCAGGGTCGTATCAAGAACCCCTTCGCCGGCGACGACCCCGAAACCGTCCACGAGGACGGCTTCTCCTTTCCCCCCGAGTCGCCGAACCTCGAGCGCTGGCGGGGCTGGTGGCGTGTCACCCAACTCGAACATCTGCTCACGTTCGTCGTCGGCCTGATCCTCGTCACGACAGCGATGGTGACAGTCGCACTCACACAGGTGCCAGGCACTGATCTCGGCGGGGTCGATCTGTGGCTCGTCGGGATCGCGCCCGCCGTTGGCCCGGCCGCTACCGCCCTGATCTATGTCACGCTGTTTCTGGCGTTGTTCACGACGGAGTACGCGATCATCGAATCGTTCGTCCGCAACAGCTCCGACGTGATTTACGAACTGTACGGCCGGGACGCCGGCTGGCGACTCCCGCGGCTGTTCTGGGGACTCCTGACCGTCTTCTGCGGCTGGGGCATCCTCATCCTCGCGCTTCCGTTCGAGGTGGAGAACCCCTTCAACCTCCTCGTGATCGGCGCGGCCCTGTCGGGACTGATTATGTGGCCCTACATCGTCGTGATCCAGTTGATCAACGCCCGTCGCCTGCCGGCGCACACCGGGCCCGGGTGGGGTCGCGCGGTCGCAATGTGGTTCGCCGCCGGATTCTTCGGATACTTTAGCGTCCTCTTGACCGGCACGTTCGCGGCCGACAGACTCGGACTCGCGGTCTTCGACGTCTCGACGGTGGTGCTCGGGAGCGCCCCCGGCGGCTACCTGCTGTGGCTCGCCTACGGACTCATCCAGACGTATGTCGTCGCCCGCGTCGTAGCGACAAAAACCGACGCACGGGGAGGCGATAAGACACCAGCAGATGGCAGGGGGCCGTTCCCGTGACGTCGCCGCAGGTCCGCGTCCATCTCCACTACGCGATGACCGGAAGTTACCCGCTTCGACTCGTCGATCTCCTGTTCTTCGACGATCGCGTCATCCTGCTGGAGTACGACTACCTCACGGGGTTCGACCTCGCGACCGCGGGTGCCGACCGCCGCGCGGCGTCGTTCGCGGAGACGCTCGAGTCAGAGGGGCTCGCGGCTGCCCGGGCGGCGGCCGAACGCGAACAGCGGATCGACTACGACGGCCTCGACCGGATCGTCGTCTACGACGGCGGCGCGGTCGCCCGTGAAAAGGTCGTCCTCGAACGGACCGACGCCGCGCCGGTTCGCGTCCGCGTTCACGGCGGTGTCGAGGCCGACGGGCTGTGCGCTGCGCTCGAATCGACGGTCGCGTCGGACAGCACCGCGATCGATCGGCAGTCCGGGGCGGGCGTCAGTGACCGCTTCCGGCGGCTCTGCGGACTCACCCGCTGAGGATTCAGAAACCCGAATTCGGCCTGCTCGACGCCCAAATTCTCGCTACTCGGGTGCGAGCAGTTCGATCGGATGTCGGCTCGGCCGCTCCAGCAGGTCGTCGAGTTGGTCCAGACACGAGGTCCCACTGGCGACGACGGTCCGGTCTGCGGTCCCCTCGGTCCGGAACTGCGCTGTCAGATCCTCGCCTACGGCGACGCTCACGTCGTAATACTCCTGCTTGTAGCCGAAACTCCCGGCCATTCCACAGCACTCCGCGTCGGAGGTGACGACGTCGAAGTCCCGCTCGTCGAGCACGGCCTCGGTGTAGCGCTCGACGCCGAGGGTTCGCTGCTGGCAGTGACTGTGGTAGGCGACTCGTTCTCCGTCACCGTCGGCGAGCTCGTCGGCGTCGGCGCCGTTGGCAAGCAGGCCGTAGACGTATTCTAGCAGTTCGTAACTGTTCTCGGCGAGGGCTTCGTGTGCCGGTTCGTCCAGGAGTTTCTCGTACTCCCGCTGGAACAGCGCGTGGTCGCTGGGCTCGATCACGACGACGTCGTAGCCCGACTCGACGTGCGGAACGAGCGCCTCGGCGACCTCCTCAGCGCGCTCCTGGGCGGTCGCGACCATCCCCTGAGAGAGCGGCGCGCGGCCGCTCGCGGTCACGTCGGGAACTCGAACAGTGACGCCGAGGGCTTCGAGGGTCCGAACCGCCGCTTTCCCGCGTTCGACCTGTACGTGGTTGGTGTAGAGATCCGGAAACAGCACGACCGTCCGCTCGGCATCCGCGAGGGCGAGTCCGTCGCGCGCGGCCGCCCACTCACGAAAGGTCTCGCGCTGGAACTGTGGCAGGTCGCGCCGTCGGTCGATTCCGACGAACCGTTCGGCGAGTGCGCGTGCGACGTCCGTGTTCGCCATCCAGTTCGACAGCGGCGCGGTCACACTTCCCAACCGGGCCACCGTGGCAAAGTTCCCGAAGAGCCGTTTTTGAATGTCGACGCCGCTGGGTTCCGCATCGGGTGTCAGTCCTTCGACGAGCCACTCCACCGCTCCCTCGTCGGCGTCGACGTCGCCGCGGTTGATCCGGTCTCTGACGACCGTGTTGATCCACGGGATGTCGATGCCGACCGGGCACGCGTTCACGCAGCGCGAACAGCCCGTACAGAGGTCGTTGAACTCCTCGGCGACGTCGGTCCCTTCGACGCCGGCTTCCCAACCGGTGGCGATCCCGCCGGAGTAGGTCTCGCCGCCGAAGACGTGGCCGCCGACCTGCTGGAAGTTGGCACAGGAGTTCGAACAGGCCGAACACCGGATGCAGTACAGGGTTTCTCGGAGGTCATCGTCCTGACGCATCGCCATCCGCCCGTTGTCGACCAGGACGAGGTGGAACTCCCGGTTCTCGGGTGCGCCGCGCTCGTCGGCCGCAAAATCGAGGGTCGGCGAATCGACCGGCGGCGTCAGGAGCGAGACGTAGGACGTGATGTCCTGTCCCGTCCCCGAGCGTCCGATGAGCTCGAGAAACGGTGCGAGATCCTCTACCGTCGGGATCACCTTCTCCACGCCCGCGACTGCAACGTGGACGTCTGTCGCTGCCACCGTCTTGCGGGCGTTGCCCTCGCTCGTCACGAGCGCCATCGTCCCCGAGTCGGCGGTGACGAAGTTTGCGCCGGTGACGCCCACGTCGGCGTCGGCGATCTGCTCGCCGAGTCGCTCCCGGGCGAACCGCGTGAGTTCCTCGGCGCTCTCTAAGGGCTCTTCCGGGTCGAAACGCGATTCGAACAACTCGGCGATGCTCTCGCGTGATTTGTGGATCGCGGGCGCGACGATGTGACTTGGCGCCTCGTTGGCGAGTTGGAGTACCCACTCGCCAAGGTCCGTCTCGACGACGTCGACGCCGTCGGTTTTGAGGACGTCGTTCAGTTCGAGTTCCTCGGTCGTCATCGACTTGCTCTTGACCACCCGCTCGCCGTCCGCGTCGTCGACGACTTGGCGGACGTACTCGTTTGCGTCGGCCGCGTTGTCGGCGAGGTACAGCGTCCCGCCGTTCGCTTCGACGGCCTCGCGGAGTTCGTCGAGCAGTTCCGGCAGCCGTTCGATGGCGTCCTCCTTGATCTCGCGGGATTCCCGCTTCAGCGCCTCGTAATCTTCGAGGGCCGCGACGGACTCGTATCGTCCGTCGTTGAATCCCTGGGTGTTCTGTTCGATCGCCGCCCCTTCTGTCTCCAGAATGTGGCGGATGCGGTCGGCTCTGGTGGTTCTGGCGTCGGACATTATGACTGGACGATGATCGCGTGGACCGCCTTCGGTCCGTGGGCTCCCTGCACCAGCGCGCCCATATCGGCGGTCGCGCTGGGACCCGTCGCCACGATGACGCTCTCCCGATCGGCCCGGAAGCGGTCCCCCAGGTGGGTGAGCGCGTCCGCCATTCCGCCCACGACGTCGTCCGCACCGACGACAGCGACGTGGCGTTCGGCGAACAGACTCACCGGCTCCACGCCGTCGGCCGTCGTCGGCAGCACGAGGCTTCCGTAGTCCGCGATGCCGAGCGACGCTGGCGTCACGCCCGTCGCCGCCCCCCTGAGGTCCGCCGGCGACCACTCTGTCGGCACCCCGGACGGCAGTTCACCGCGTCCCTCGGGGAGACTGACGCCGACTGCGGGCGGTTCGACGACCGCCCTGACGGCGTCGCTCACCCCGCCCGGGGCGACGGTCGTGTGCGATACGTCGAAGTCGTCGAGGCGGTCGCGGAAGCGGTCGAGCACTCGATCGCGTTCCGCGCCTCCTCTGATTTCGGTTGTCATACGTCGGTTTGAGTCGTCGTCTGTCGGCTTCAGTCTTCGTTCGCCGGCTCGAGTCGTCATCCATCCGCGGTAACTGTCGACCGTCTGCCCGCGTATGAACGCCTCCGTTCGTGACCGCGTCGCCGGGGGAGGGCGTCTACCGGCCGGGGACCGCCCATCGCTCAGAACGTCCCCGGCGCGAGCACGTACACGAAGAGCAGCGCGAGGAGCCCTGTCATCGTCGCGTAGTAGGCCAGCGGAATGAGTTCGAGCCTGATGACGCGTCCCTCCTCGCCGACCAGGCCGACAACCGCCAGCGCGGCGACGACGTTGTGGATCGCGATGAGGTTCCCGATCGCCCCACCGACGGCCTGTGCGCCCACGAGGATCGTCCGCGAGACGCCGAGATCGCTGGCGACGTTGTACTGGAACGTGCCGAACAGGATGTCGCTGACCGTGTTCGATCCAGCCAGGAACGCGCCGAAGGCGCCCACCAGCGCCGCGAAGAACGGATAGACCGCTCCGGCTCCGTTCGCGGTCGCTTCCGAGAGTACGACGAGCATACTGTCAATGTTGGCTGATTGTCCGGACTGAATCATTATCTGGACCGTCGCGACTGCGAAGAGCAGGGCCACGACGGCCGGGAGCACCTTCTCGACCGTCTCGCTCCACGCGGCCGTGATCTCCCCGCGGTCCATCCCGTGCAGGGGGATCGTCAGCAGGTGTACGGCGACGAAGATCGCGCCGGGCAGGTACAGGACGGCGAAACTGTTGCTCATCGAGGTCCCGAGGATGCTGCCCCACTCCAGGACCAGCGTCGACGTGACGAAGTTGTTGATCGGTCCGACGACGCGCGTGACAACGAGTAGCGCGGCCAGGACGAGGTAGGGCGTCCAGGCCCGCGTCAGCGACATCTTCGGTCCGACGGTGACCTGCCCACCGTCGGCGGCGACCGCGCCGCTCTGGTTGCTTGACGTCTCGCCCGGCTGGATGTCACCGACCCAGTGATCGGGCCACTGCGCCTCGGGGCCGAAGTCCCAATCCTCGTCGGGGTGGAAGTAGCCGAGTTTGAGCACGCCGACCGTGGCAGCCATTCCGCCCATCGCGCCGAACAGCCCGGGGAACGTCGGCCCGAGGAAGTACGCGGTGAGCCAGTAGGGGACTGCGAAGGAGGCCCACGCAAAGAGCGTGAGCGGGAGCACTTCCAGTGCCGGCCGAATCGAGCGCTCCTCACCGAAGAATCGCGTCATCATCGCGACGCCGATGAACGGGAGCATAACCCCGACGACCACGTGGTACGTGGCCGCCCACAGGCCGATCTGTGCGACCCACTCGGGTATCGTCCACCCCTGCGCGGCGACCGCCGTCGAAACCGTGTCGGTGGAGGCGAAGATGTCCTGCAGACCGATGATGAGCGGCGTCCCGACCGCACCGAAGGTGATCGCCATCAGGTTCCCCGTCAGCGCGACCACGACCGCCGCGAGGGGCGGGAAGCCGAGCCCGACCAGCAGCGGCCCGACGACCGCCGCGGGCGTCCCGAACCCCGCAGCGGCCTCGATGAACGACCCCATCAGGAACACGAGCAGCACGACCTGAACGCGCCGGTCGTCGCTGATCGACGTGAACCCCTGATTGATGACGTCGAACGCGCCGGTCTGTTTGAGCGTGTACAACACCAGTATGGCCCCGAACACGATGTAGAGGATGTTCGAGGCCGTGATCGCGCCGTTGATCGACGCCGCCGCGATCCATCGCGGCGACATCTGCCAGCCGAAATATCCGACGACGGCCGCGATCACCCACGCGACCGGCATCGCCCGGGTGGCCGACCAGTACCGGCCGATCATCAGAAACGCAATCGCCGCCAGCGGGAGGACGGCAAGTCCCAGCTGCGTCGCCGTGGCCATCACCGCCCACCTCCCGGAGATCCGCTGCTTAGTGTTCTGTGCGCCGCCTCGTCTGCCACTGTCAGAGGCATACTCGCGACATCCCGACACTCATCATTTATAATGCGGCCACCGTTCATCGATGGTGATAAATAAATAAACGCGATTTGAGTGCTTCAAACAATTTATCGAGGTTTCTACGGGATTTTTTCGCGAAAATAAAACGAATAAAACCCACTCAACAACGGCACCTGCTACAGTTGTGTGTCTCTTCCTCGATTAAATGCAGTCAACTGTATACGCGTGACGGCGAACGGAATTCCGCGACACACACAACTGTAATCGATAGACAGCGGGGACAGTATGTCGGATGGGTAGCATCGATCCATCACGACCGACCGATTGGGGTCGTGACCGGCTGCGTAACCCCGATGCTCGCGCGCGGCCGACGAGAGGACTGAACGAGAGCACCAATCCGTCGTCACTGGCAAATGTCGAGGGTCGAACAGAGGGACGAAACCGATCGAGCAAGGGAGCCGAACCTCTACGGAAATCCACTGCAATCGCGTCGTCGAGACGGAACCGAATCGGGCGTTACGCACCGCTACGAATTGTCGGGTGCAGAGGAGTAGTCCCACCAGGATTCGAACCTGGGTCGAAGCCCCCAGAAGGCTTCAGGATTGGCCGCTACCCTATGGGACTGCGGACGGCACGGTCGCCGTCTGTGTGCTCGTGCGTAACTCGTGGCTCCATATGAGTGTTGCGAAGTCGGACCTCCGGCGCGGCTCACTCCAGCGCTCCCGGTCGAATCTGCCTTTTTATCGTCGCTCCGTCGGATCCCGTTCGCCCGGATGCAGAGTCGGCGACGATGGAACGATTTCGGTAACGACCACCCTCGCACCGTCGACGGGCGTCGCGACAGTGTCTTCCGATACACGCGCTTTCGTGCACGATCCACTATCTATTTATCGACCTCTGAGCCACGTTCGTGTATGTACATCGGCCGATTCGTCATCGTCGCTCCCAGTTTCGGTGTGTACCGCGTCTCCTCGCGCTCGTTTCCCAACCGCCGGATCACCGACCGGGACGGCACGCTGACCGTCGGACCGACGCCCGACGCACCCGAGAGCGACAACCCCTACATCTCCTACAACTGTCTCCGGAAGGGCGGCGATGCGGTCGTCGTCGGCAACGGGTCGCACGTCGATCCGATCGCCGAGAAACTCGACCTCGGCTACCCCGCTCGCGACGCGCTTGCGACGGTGTTGCTCGCACTCGATTACGAGAAAGACGACTACGATACGCCGCGCGTCGCGGGCGTAATCGGCGAGGAGTCGTACATTGGCATCGTCCGATGCGATGCTCTCCTCGTCGAGTCGGTGCCGGCGCCGACGCTCGTTGCGACCTACGAGGAGAACGAACCGACGCCGGTCGACTTCGACGCCGACGCGTCGGTCGGCCCAACCGAACTGGCCCGACGCGCGTTCGACCTCGACTACGAACACGCGGTCTGTGCTGCCGGCGTCACCTACGACGAAAGCGACGTCGCCGTCGGCTTCCACAACGGCGAGTAACCCGCGACCTCGGGTTTATCGCCGTATTTTCGAGACTCCTCCGGAGCCGGTCCTTTTGTCACTGGCCGCCCTACAGCGCGGTATGCAGGTCGCGGTCATCTCCGACGTTCACTCGAACAAGGTCGCACTTGAGGCCGTCCTTGACGATCTGCCGCCCGTGGATTCGATTGTCTGTGCGGGCGACGTCGTCGGCTACAACCCCTGGCCCGCCGAATGCGTCGCCACGGTCCGCGAGCGGTCGCTCTCGACAGTGATGGGCAATCACGACCGCGCGGCGTCCTCGGGCACGTCGTTCCGGTTCAACTCGATGGCGGCCGCCGGCGTCGATTACGCCCGTGCGGAGCTCGCTGACGACGCGCTGGCGTGGCTTGCCGACCTCCCCGACGACCGGACGGTCCTCGACGGACGAGTGAAACTGGTCCACGGGCACCCCGACGACCCCGACCGGTACACCTACCCAGAGGAGTTCGCGCCCTCGATGCTCGGCGACGAGGACGTGCTCGTCACGGGTCATACGCACGTCCAGGGGCACGAAACGTTCGACGAGGGAATCGTGATGAACCCCGGGAGTGTCGGCCAGCCCCGTGATGGCGATCCTCGAGCGGCGTACGCGCTTCTCGACCTCGAGGACCTCACGATCGAAGAGCGTCGCGTCGAGTACGACGTCGATCGGGTGGTGACGGCCGTCGAAGAGACCGACCTGCCCGATCGGATCGGCGAGCGGCTCTACGAGGGACGGTAGTCGGCGCAGAAGACGGTTCCACGAACGTGGGTATCGGAGAAGCGAAGGGGCCGCCGCCGGGATCAGAACTCGTCTTGGACAATCTCGAGCGTTTCTTCTCTGTCCTCCCACGCGACGAATATCGCCACGGACGTCGCGGAGGTGATGACGTCGTGGATGTTGATCCCCGCTTCGGAAATCGGCTGGACAATGTCGAGAATGACGCCGGGTCGGTTCGGGAGTTCGCCGCCGGTGACCCGGATGACGGCGACGTCGTCGTCGACGGTGATCGACGAGAGCGTCTGATCGTCTACCACCTTCGCGTGGAGCAAGTTCTCGGCCTCTTCGGCCCGAGATTCGCCGATATAGAACGTGATCGAATCCATTCCGGACGCGACGGCGTCGATGTTGATGCCGGCGTCTCGGAGCGCTTGTGAGAGTTCTGCGAGGATTCCCGGGCTATTACGAATGGCCCGCCCCGCGACGGTGAGACACGCTAGCGACTCGTCCTCCATATCGATGAGGTTCTGGAACTGTCCCTCGATGAGCGTCCCACCGGTCAGCAGATCACCGTGCTGGTAGTGAACCACGCGGACGTCGAGGGTGCCGTCCTTGTAGGAGAGCGCTGACGGCGCGACCACCTCTGCCCCGCGGAACGAGAGGTTCCGGAGTTCGTCGACTGTGATGCGCCCGACGTTTCGTGCGCCTTCGACGACGTGTGGATCGCCGGTCATCACGCCTTCGACGTCGGTGACGATGACGACCTCGTCGGCCCGCATATATCGCCCGAGCATCACTGCGGTCGTGTCGGAACCGCCCCGTCCGAGCGTCGTGATCTCGCCATCGTGGTTCTGTGCGAGGAAGCCGGTGACGACCGGAACGACGCCCTCGAGGTCGTTTGCGAGCGCTGTGGCCCGTCGCTTCGTCTCCTCGACGTCGACCTCCCCGAGGTCGTTCGTGATGACTGGCCACGCCTCGGAGCCGGGTTCGACGAACATCGCCTCGATACCTCTGGCGCCCAGCGCCGCTTTCAACATCCGGACGCTGGTTCGCTCGCCCATCGAGACGATCTCCGCGCGGTCGCGGTCGTCGGCGTCGAATTCGATGTCGTCCAGCAGTTCGTCCGTCGTACTCCCCATCGCCGAGGCGACGACGGCGATTTCGTGGCCCGCCTCGACGGCGGCGGCGATCGAGTCGGCCGCTCGGTTGATCCGGTCGCCGCTTCCAAGCGACGTCCCACCGAACTTCGCAATTACGCGCACGACTGGTCCTCCTGCGGGGAAATGGACTGCAAGTGGTGCTCTGACATACTCGAGCAATTGCCCGGGGTAGTGTAAAATCTTGTCTCCTTTACCAGCGATTACCGAATACGCCCGCAACGGTTGATAGAGCCGTCAAAAGTCCCCTCAGACCGCTTTGCGATCGCCTCGCTCGATCGCCGTCACCTGCGGCGTCAGTTTAAGTTCCTCCGGTCAAATGCGTGTGTATGGATGTCACGATCCGGGACGCGGTCGAGTCCGACGCCGAGACGCTCGGATCCATCGTCGACCTCCCCGCAGATGCACTCAGAAACGTCGTCCACGATCGGACGGTCCGACTCGCGGTTGAACCGGGGTCAGACCCGGGACCCAACGCGGACGTCGATCCCGACGAGGACGACGCTACCGTGCTAGACGAGTCGATCAAAGGATTCGTCGCCTTCGACGTTCGCGACGGCACGGTTCACGTGACGCAACTCGCCGGCGACGAGGCCGTCGCCGAGCAACTGCTCGCGGAGCCGATCCGTTTCGCCCTCAACGAGAGGTTCGCCGTCGAGTTCGTCGTCCCACGATCGGACGACGACGCGGCGGCCGCCGCCAAAGCGGCAGGCTTCGACCCCGTGGGACCCGGCCCTCACTTCGACGGCGAGGCGACGACGCGATACCGCTACCGACCCGAGAGCGATTGACAGCCACGAGGCGCACTCGACTCAGGCGAACTTCCGAACCGTCATATCGAGGGTGTCGAGGTCGAGAATCGGCGCGTACCCCACGTCGGGGTCGATGTTCACCGACTTCTGGAAGTCGGTCTGCGCCTGCCAGCACCCCGAGTTGACTGCCAGGACGTTGTGATACTTCCCCCAGCCGAGTTTGTGGACGTGACCCGTGTGGAAGACGTCCGGCACCTCCTCTATTACGAGGTAGTCCTTTTCCTCAGGCGCGAGTCGGGTCTTCCCGCCGAACTGCGGGGCGACGTGTCGCTTCTTCAGGAGTTGGTACATCGCCTTGTGGGGGTCGTCGTAACTGGCTTTCTCTTCGGGCAGTTCCGCAATCACTTCGTCGAGCGAGACGCCGTGATACATCTGGATCGTTACACCCTCGACGGTGACGAGCGAGGGGTTCCCGGTGATCCGGGCGTCGTGTGCTGACATAATCTCCCGCAACTGGTCGTCGAACCCGGGCTGGGGCTCCGCCAGGCGAACGGCGTCGTGGTTGCCCGGGATCATCAGAATCTCGATGTCGCCGGGAACCTCTTTCAGGTGCTCGGAGAACCGCTCGTACTGCTCGTAGATGTCCACGATGTCGAGTTCTTCGTCCTGTCCGGGGTAGACGCCGACGCCCTCGACCATATCGCCCGCGATGAGGAGGTACTCGACCCGCGCGGCCTCCTCGGTGTGAAGCCAGTCGGTGAAGCGGCTCCAGGCGTCGGCCCTGAACTCCTCGCTTCCGACGTGGACGTCGGAGACGAGCGCGGCCTGGACCGGCCTGTCGGCAGTGTTCGGCGAGTGCGTCCGGGGCACGTCCGGGAAGTACATCGCGTCGACGAACATAATACCCGCGTCGTCCGAGAGCGTGCCCTCGATGGCGATGCACTCGTCCAAGAGGAGTTCGTCGACGAGGTCCGCGAACTCGCGGTCTTTCATCACCAGACAGGGGAACGTCCCCGTCGTATCCTCCAATTCGACGAGCCAGTGGCCGCTCTTCGTCGAGCGGATGTCGTTGACCAGTCCGATCATCGCCGCGTCGGCCCCGCCGTTCATCGACCGGATCGCCTGCGCAGGTCGGTGATTCACGCGCCCGCGGAGTTGCGCCGAGAGCTTCTCGTAGCGGTCGCGAAACACCGTGACGAAGTCGTCGTACGTTCCGGTTCCGGTGCTCTGGCCGGTCACGTCCCCGGTGACATCAAGCGAGCGCAGTGCTGGATCGACCGACCGTCCGGACGGCTCCACGCCGGTCGTCGCGCCCGTTTCAGCGTCGGGACCGTCGTTTCCTCTCGGACTCACGTCCCCTGTTTCAACTGGAGCAGATCCTTTGCCAGAACTCGCTGTAGTATTCTGGTCGTCTTCGGATATTGCAGTCGAAACAGAGGGAGTAGTCGAACCGGCGGCATCACCATCGGATGCTTCTTCGGCCCGTCCACCGGGGTGGTTCGGTTCGCCGCTGATCCCGTCGGCCGCATCTTCGCTGTCGCCGTTATTGGCCTCTTCCCCGTTGGCGCTGCTCGCCTTTTTTACGCTCGTGTCGCTCGCTTCTTC
This sequence comes from Halobellus sp., assembly GCF_042218505.1. Lineage (NCBI taxonomy): Archaea > Methanobacteriati > Methanobacteriota > Halobacteria > Halobacteriales > Haloferacaceae > Halobellus > Halobellus sp. The sequence continues at coordinate 16,872 of NZ_JBDGQZ010000005.1, read as the reverse complement.
GCCGTCTGCGCCGCTTGCCTCTTCCCCGCCAGTGTCACCGGTATCTCTCCCGCCGACGCCGCTGGCGTCGCCGGTTGCGCTCTCCGATGGAGTCGGCGCTGGTTCTGGAACTGCGGTGTCGTCGACCGCGGAGGCATCCAGCGCCCCCCGGACGTCGGTGACGGTGATCCGGAGCGTATCGCTGTCGACCCGGTCGACGACCGTCTCGAGCGCCTGGCCGGGATTCTCCGTGCTCGCGATCAGGGTCACTGCTTTCTGTTCGGCGTTGTACCCACGTCTGGCGAGTTCCCGCACGACCCGTACTGGCGTCTCCAGAGGCACACTGGCCGAACGCGGTTGCAGAACAAAAGCGTACTGACCCCGGCTCCGGGCTCGCGTCGGGTCCGGCCCAGAAGGTTGAAACGCGCCGGCGCTGAATCCCTGATAGATGACGGAAGACGAGGGCGACGCAGCGGAGTCCGGTAGGTCTGACGCGGGGCCTCCGCCTGACGACCCCGACGAAGCTGCCGACATCGATGGCGCCTCCGGCTCCGATGTCGACGCCACCACAGGGGCGGACTCCGACACGGCTGTCGCCTCTGCTCCGCCGGTCGACGCTGCGGACTCCCGTCGAGAGAAGCGGCCGCGACCGGAACCGGGCTCGGCAACGACCGGTTCACAGCGTTTCCTCACCCGGTTCCGGACGGCTCAGAGCGGCCCGCTGGTTTTTATCCGTGAGACGCTCTACAGCGTGGTCGCCGTGCTCACCGTCGGATTCCTGCTCTTTGCGATCAGCGGCGTCTGGCCGCCGATGGTCGCCGTCGAGAGCGGCAGTATGGACCCCCAGATGCAGCGCGGGGATCTGATCTTCGTCACCGAACCGCAGCGGTTCTCACCGGATTATGCGTACAGCGAGACGGGCGTCGTCACCGTCGAGATCGGCTCCGAAAACGGCTACCGGAGCTTCGGCGGCAACGGCTCGGTGGTGATCTACGATCCGCCGAACCGACGCGGCTCACCGATCATCCATCGCGCGCACTTCTACGTCGACAAGGGTGAGAACTGGTACGACGAGGCGAACTCCAGGTACGTGCAAGCGAGCAACTGTGCGGAACTCACGAACTGCCCCGCGCCCCACGCTGGATTCATCACCAAAGGCGACGCCAACACCCGGTACGATCAGGCCAGCGGCATCGCAGGACCGGTCCGGCCCGGGTGGATCCGCGGCACCGCGCGGTTCCGGATCCCGTATCTCGGCTACGTCCGCCTCAAACTGGTGGGAGCGCTCGCCGCGTAACGACCGGCAGACCGGGTCGGTTGCTCACCGATCGAGCGCGGCCAGTGCCTCGGCAGCCTCCCGCGCAGCCGAGAGGTGGTCTTTCGCCAGGTGTGGATCGTCGGTCGCCGCGGCCTCCCCAGCGTGTCGCTTCAGGGCATTCAGCAGCGCCGCACGCGCAGTTTCACCCACTTCGCTGGCTCTCCTGCGGGAAGCGCCCGCAGACTGGGCACTCACGGCCCGCCGTGGGTCGGCGCTCTCGCCGGGCGCTCCCGAATTCGCGTCTCGCTGACCGATCTCCGCGCCGCGGTCGGTGGCGTCCGACGCTCCGCCGGATTGGCCTGCCGACCGTCCGCCCGCGCTTTCGTCGGTAACGGGATCGACGTCGATCGACTCGGTCCCCGTGGCGTGCGGATTCCCCTCAGCCGATCCGGCGGGGTCCGCCGTCTGCTGGCCCCCGTGCCCGGCAGCGTCGGCGTCGCTGTCCGATTCGGCTCTGCCCTGTGCCGCGTCGCCACCCGTGACGCGCTGGCAACTCGGACAGAACTCCTGGCCCTCGTATCGGAAGATCGGTGAGCCACACTCGCCGCAGTGTTGATTCGTCATCGTCGCGCCCTTCAGCAGCAACTCGCTCATCTGCTGTGTCTCCTTGCGGCGCTCCTGGTCTTTCTCGTATTTTTCGCGCAGTCGCCGTCGCTCGGCTTCCTCGTCGAAGTCGCTCACGTTCGGAGAGAACGCGCCGTGTCTCGAAAAATCCTCCGGGCTGACTGCCCTCCGCTCGACTCACTCGCTCAGCACTGAGATCGACTGTCGGAGCGTGTGCCCGAGGAGGCCGATCAGGCCCGGGAGCAGCACCGACGCGTGCACCCACGGGGCGTAGTCGACGTCCGGTTTCGTCACGATGAACAGGCCATAGAGCGCCAGCGAGAGAACCAGCCAGATGATCGTGATCAGCATAAACGGCACAGCGTCCCGGGCCGCGCCGACCGTTGTTGTTCGCGTCGAGGTCATAGCCGACGATGCTCACGCGTGGGGCAAAACACTGCCGACAGCCGAGAGTCCCCCTGTTGGTAGTCCGATACGGCCCGCAATCGGGGTCGCTACAACACCCGACCGGCGTAGAGATACAGTCCAGCCAGCGCGACCTCGAACGCGAGCGTGCCGAGCGCCGACAACCCGATGAACCGTCGATCATCCATCTCCGCGAACCCCGCCGGAACCGTCAGCATCCCGCGTGTGAACAGCAGGGCGTTGCTCACCGGAACCACGACGGGCCCCCAGCGCTCGAACCACCCGTCGAACCGCTCGAGTTTCGATTCCTCGATGCGGAACCACCGCTTCTCGAGGAGGTACTCCCGACCACCACGCTGGGCTATTTTGAACAGCGCGTACTGCCCGAGCGTCGCCCCAGCGACGGCGATGGCGAGAACGGGGACGAGCGCATCGCCTCCGAGCAGGAGCAGCGACCCCGGAACGATGAGTTCGCTCGGCATAAAGTACATCAGCATCGCTCCTTCGAGGACGAACACCCCGAAGAGCGCCACGTACGCCCACTGGGACTCTAAGAGCGCCAACAACTGCGGCGGCATCGCGTCGAGTTGGAGGGCGAGCGCCGACACCATCGTCTTGTGTTTCTGCCGACCTGCACAAACGCGTTTCGTTCCCCCGGCACGCTGCTGATGGGCGAACGGGAACGACGTGAGCGGGCCGAGGATCGAACGATGCGATTTTTTCCGCCCGGGGTCAATTGTCGGTATGGACCGCAGAGTGCGCCCGCGACGACTCCGTCGGGACGGCATCCGATCGCTGGTCAGCGAGACCGACCTCGATGCGACAGACCTCGTGGCGCCGATCTTCGTCGACGCGACGACCGACGAGCGCGTGCCGATCGAATCGATGCCGAACCACGAGCGGGTGCCCATCGACGAGGCCGTCCCCCGCGTCGAGGCGGTGCGCGAAACCGGTGTCGAGGCGGTGATGGTGTTCGGGATCCCCGAATCGAAAGACGAACGCGGGACGCGCGCCTGGGCAGACGACGGCATCGTTCAAGAGGCCGTCCGCCGCATCACCGCCGAAACTGACGCGTACGTGATCACCGATGTCTGTCTCTGCGAGTACACGAGTCACGGTCACTGCGGCGTTCTCGAACCCGACGCCGAGGGGGATCCGACACTCACGGTCGAAAACGATCAGACGCTCGACCTGCTCGCGAAGGCGGCCGTCTCACACGCCGAGGCGGGAGCAGATATGGTTGCGCCGAGTTCGATGACTGACGGGATGATCGCCGCGATCCGAACCGCACTCGACGAGGCCGGCTACGAGAACCTCCCCATTATGTCCTACGCGGCGAAGTACGAAAGCGCGTTCTACGGTCCATTCCGGGATGCTGCGGACGGCGCGCCGGCATTCGGTGACCGACGCCACTACCAGATGGATCCAGCGAACGGCCGTGAGGCGACCCGGGAGGTTCGCCTCGACGTCGAACAGGGAGCGGACGTGCTGATGGTCAAGCCGGCGCTGGCCTACCTCGACGTCGTCCGCTCGGTTCGGGAGTCGTTCGACTACCCCGTCGCCGCCTACAACGTCTCCGGGGAGTACGCGATGGTTCACGCTGCGGCGGAGAACGGGTGGCTCGACCTCGAGGAGGCGGCATACGAGTCGCTGCTGGCAATGAAGCGCGCCGGCGCTGCCCTCATCGTCACGTACTTCGCCGAGGACGTCGCCGATCGGCTCTGAACACCCGCGGGGCACGTCATCTACTCTTCACGAAGCCGCTGTTGATCTGTCGCGCCCGACGTTTTTGATCACTTTGGCAGCATTTGCCTGAACAAACGTCCACTAATTCGCCGCACCAGCACGTCTCTGTCTCTGGTGCGCAACCTTATACTCATTATATTGTTCACCAAATCATACGCACGTATCCGTATTGATAGATATTTTTGACATTCTAAACTCCAAATTTTATATAGTACCTGTACCTGAGGATATTCTGTGATACAAACCACGAATCACATCGAATACGGCGGACAGTTGACTGAATGTACTCTCGATGGGGTGACTGTATGGTAACGCTGTTGCAGGTCGATCCGTCGGCGGTTGCATCAGGCATTAACAACGTCTGGGTCCTCGTCGTCTCGTTCCTGATCTTCTTCATGCAGCCGGGCTTCGCCCTGCTAGAGTCCGGGCAGGTTCGCGCGAAAAACGTCGGAAACGTGCTGATGAAGAATATGAGCGACTGGTTCCTCGGCGTCCTGATCTACTTTGTCGTCGGCTCGGGCGTCGTCAGCGTCATTGGGGCGCTCACCTCCGGCGGCAGCGTCGCCGGTGCGTTCGCGTACATCAGCGATCCGACCGCCTGGATCGGGTGGTTGTTCGGCGCCGTGTTCGCGATGACGGCGGCGACGATCGTCTCCGGCGCCGTCGCCGAACGGATGAACTTCAAGGCGTACGTGATCTTCACGATTATGATGACGGCGTTCATCTACCCGGTCGTCGTCGGCTTCACCTGGGGTGGCGGCCTGCTTTCGAGTAGCGGCTTCATCGGCGCCGCGCTCGGTGCGGGTTACCTCGACTTCGCCGGCGCGACCGTGGTCCATATGTGCGGTGGCATTGCCGGCCTCGTCGCAGCGAAACTGGTCGGCGCCCGCAAGGGCCGCTACGACGAGGACGGTAACAGCCAGGCGATCCCGGGCCACTCGATGTTGCTGGCGGTTCTCGGGACGTTCATCCTGGCGTTCGGCTGGTACGGCTTCAACGTCGGCACGCAGGCGACGATTCTCGCGGTCGCTGACGACGGCAGTCTCACGTTTATGGGTGCCGCACTGGGCCGCGTCGCGCTCGTGACGACCCTGGGGATGGGCGCTGGCGGCGCGATGGCGATGGTCACGTCCGCGTACTACCAGGGCAAGCCCGACCCGCTCTGGACGGCCAACGGACTGCTCGCCGGGCTGGTCGCCGTGACCGGTGCGGTCCCGCACGTGACGTGGTGGGGCGGCGCGCTGCTCGGCGGCCTGGGCGGCTTCCTGGTCCTACCGGCGTTCCGCTTCACGGTCGATACGCTGCAAGTGGACGACGTCTGCGGCGTTTTCGCGGTCCACGGCGTCGCCGGCGCGGTCGGCACGGCACTGATTCCGGTCTTCGCGGTTGGCGGCTTCGCGGCCAACCAGTTCGCGCTCCAGATCATCGGCGTCGCGGTCATCGCGCTGTGGACGATCGCCGCCTCGGCGGTCGTACTCGTCGCGCTCGACTCGCTCGTCGGCCTGCGCGTCAGCGAAAAAGAAGAGACCGAGGGACTCGACGAGGGCGAGCACGGCGTCGCCGTCTACCCCGAGTTCGTCCCCAACGAGACGCGCGAGGGCACGGTCGCTACCGACGGCGGCGACGTCCGCACTGACGGCGGCGTCTCGGTTGCAGAGACGGAGGTGAACGACGATGAGTGATGAGATCAAACTCGTGATGGCGTTCATTCGGCCGGACAAACTCAGCGACGTCAAACAGGCGCTCGCAGAAGTAGGCGCACCCTCGCTGACGGTGACGAACGTCTCCGGCCGCGGGTCCCAACCGGCAAAGAAGGGCCAATGGCGTGGCGAAGAGTACACCGTCGACCTCCACCAGAAGGTGAAAGTCGAGTGCGTCGTTGCGGACATCTCCGCCAGCGACGTTGCCGACGCGATCGTCAACGCGGCCAACACCGACGAGAAGGGCGACGGCAAGGTGTTCGTCCTCCCGGTTGAATCGGCATACCAGATCCGGACGGGCAACACGGGGCCTGACGCGGTGTAGAGGCCCGCCCACCGGTACTGCCGGTCTCGAGTGTTTCCATCCGGTGCTGTTTTCGGCGCTTTTCGGTTCGTTGTCGCACTGTTCCGGGGAGCGGCATTGCTGTGCCTTCCACATCACTCGTCGACGGACCGCCGCCCGAGCGCAATTGGCGCGTGGTGACCCGCAACCCTCGCCAAATTGAGACTCGCTTTCGGTGCCCACCCGGTCACACGATCGTGAGAAAGTTAGGCAACAATTGTCTCTTTTTCCTCCCAAGTACGTCCTTATATTCTTTGTATTTCATAGTGTATCGAACGTGCGTTCTGAGAAAAGTGAATTATTTGAAAATCTAAACGAAAATAATTATACTCTCTTGGGTCGGTAGAACTGATCGAGATTCGCGAACGAACCAACGCGAATCGAGATCACAGATGTACGATCGTCCAAGCTACAACAGAGCACCACGCGTCGGTGGTATCGTATGATAATCGCACTGCAGTCAGATCTCTCCGCCCTGGTCCAGGGTGTGAATATGATCTGGGTCCTGACGGTGACCTTCCTGATCTTCTTTATGCACGCTGGCTTCGCAATGCTCGAAGCGGGACAGGTCCGCTCGAAGAACGTCGCGAACCAACTCACGAAGAATCTCCTGACGTGGAGCGTCGGCGTCGTGATCTACTTCCTCGTCGGCGCGGCCGTCTCGACGATTGCTGGCGGACTGACCGGTGGGGGCTCGTACGCCGTCGTCGACGCGTTCGCCGCCATCTATCTGCCCGAGGCAGGCGCGGCGGCCGCCTGGGTGAACTGGCTGTTCGGCGCCGTGTTCGCGATGACGGCGGCGACAATCGTCTCCGGCGCCGTCGCCGGCCGTGCGAAACTCCGCGCGTACGTCAGTTACACGATACTGCTGGCGGCCGTCATCTACCCGGTCGTCGTGGGCTTCACCTGGGGCGGCGGCTTCCTCGCGTCGCTCGGGTTCAAAGACTTCGCGGGCGGCGTCATCGTTCACGCGATGGGCGGCATCGCCGGCCTCACGGCCGCGTGGATCATCGGCCCGCGGATGAACCGCTTCAACGACGACGGCAGCGCGAACGTCATCCCCGGTCACTCGCTGACGTTCGCCGTCCTCGGGACGCTCATCCTGGCGTTCGGCTGGTACGGCTTCAACGTCGGCACCTCAGCCTCGCCGCTCGCGCTCTCGGACGGCAGCGTGGTTCTCGGTTCGTTCGCGACCGTCGGCCGCGTCGCGCTCGTGACGACGCTCGGGATGGCCGCGGGCGCAATCGGGGCCGCCGGTGTCGCGGTCTACAAGACCGGCAAGGTCGACACGCTCTACGTCGCTAACGGCCTCCTCGCCGGTCTGGTCGGCATCACCTCGATTGCCGACGCCATCGTCTGGCCGGGTGCAATCGTCGTCGGCATCCTGGCGGGTGCACAGCTCCCGGTCGTCTTCGAGTTCATCGAAAAGCGCCTGCACATCGACGACGTCTGTGCGGTCTTCCCGGTCCACGGCTCTGCCGGGATTCTCGGCGCGCTCGCGTACCCGTTCGTGGCGACGAGCTTCTGGAGCGGAGGCGCCTCGTTCGTCGGCCTGCTCGTTCCGCAGGTCGTCGGCGTCGCGGTCATCGCGCTGTGGACGTTCGCCGCCACCGCAGTCGTTTTCGGCGCGCTCCGGTCGATCGGTCAGGCGCGGGTCTCCCGCCAGCACGAGGTCGAAGGGCTCGACACTTCCGAACACGGTGTCGATACCTACCCCGAGTTCGGCAGTCCGGACGAATCGACGGCGCGCGTCGACGGCAGGACGTTCCGCTCCGACGGCGGTGTCACGTCTCACACGTCCGAGACGACCGCTACCAGCGAAACTGATTCGGAGGCTCGCGAGGAGGATAAACTATGAGCGACACAGCTAGCGGTGAGATCAAACTCGTGATGGCGTTCGTTCGACCGGACAAACTCACCGACGTCAAACAGGCACTCGCGGAGGTCGGTGCGCCCTCGCTTACGGTTACGGACGTGTCCGGCCGCGGATCACAGCCCGCCAAGAAAGGCCAGTGGCGCGGCGAGGAGTACACCGTCGACCTGCATCAGAAGGTAAAAATCGAGTGCGTCGTCGCCGATATCCCCGCTGAGGACGTCGTCGAGGCCATCGCCGACGCCGGTCACACCGGCGAGAAGGGCGACGGCAAGGTGTTCGTCCTCCCAGTCGAATCGGCCTACCAGATTCGGACGGGCAAGACCGGCCCCGACGCAGTGTAGCGACTACCGCCATCGTTTCGCTGCTGCGGCGCTCGAAGCCATGACGTCGGAAAGAAAGAGCAAAGACGGACCCACGCCCCCGTTTGGACGTGGAACCCACTCCGATCACCGCCGTCGGTCTCCTCGTCGCCCTCGTCGGCTTCGAGTTGTTCGACCGCCTGCGCCGCGCGATCCCCGGGTGGACTCCGTCTGCGATCGAGGGAACGTCTTTGCCCGCGCCCGGTCGCGCGACGGCACTCCGCGAACACCTCTGGAAGTGGGCCGTGCCCGCTGTGCTCTTACTCGTCGTTGCCCTCGAAGGCAACTCGCTCGCCTCGGTCGGCTGGCGGATCGAGTCTGTCGAGCGCCTCGTCTGGCAGGTCGGCGTCGGCCTCGCCGCGATGCTCGGGCTGAATATGTTCACTGCGCCGCTGTGGGCCAGAATCGGCGACGGGGGTGAGAGCCTGGCGTCCGGACTCGGCTCGTTCGCCGCACTGTCGATCCCCGAGCGCCTGTTCGTCGCGTTCACTGCCGGGGCGACCGAGGAGACCGCGTTCCACGGGTACGCCCTGGAGCGACTCCTCGCGCTCACGGGCAGTCCGACGGTCGCCGGTGGGATCTCTTTTCTCGCGTTCACGATCGGTCACTCCGGCGACACGTGGGATCGCGAGGCCGTCTTCCGCATCGCCCAGCCGGCGCTGGTGACGACGCTTCTGTATCTCTGGTTCCGATCGCTCCCCGCGTTGATCGCCATCCACGCGCTGAACGATGCGGTCGGCCTCCTGCTTGCCGAACTCTATGCCGCTCCCGACAGTGATCCTGCTGCTCCCGGCGACACAGGCGAAGGCGACGATAGCGGAACGGAAATAGACGACTCCGACGACCCGACAGCCGTCGGATGGCTGCGGGGCGAGTGAGCCGGCCTCTCGCGTCCCACTCGCTCGCCGGAACCAGGAAGGATTTTTGCCGCTCCTCTCGAACCGGCACGTATGAACCACGACGAGTCACGGGCGCTGTACGACCGCGCCCTGTCGGTGCTGCCTGGCGGCGTCAACTCCTCCGTTCGGGCGACCCGTCCGTACCCGTTCTTTATCAAGCGCGGTGACGGCGCTCACGTCGTCGACGCCGACGGGAACCGCTACGTCGACTACGTGATGGGCTACGGGCCGCTGCTGTACGGTCACGACCCGCCCGAAGCAGTCCAGGCGGCGGTCCAGTCTCACGCCGCTGACGGGCCGATGTACGGCGCGCCCACCGAGGTCGAGGTCGACCTCGCGGAGTTCGTTGCGCGCCACGTCCCGAGCGTCGAGATGGTCCGCTTCGTCAACTCCGGCACGGAGGCGACGGTCTCGGCAGTCCGCCTGGCCCGCGGCTACACCGGCCGTGACAAGATCGTCGTGATGCAGGGCGGCTACCACGGCGCTCAGGAGTCGACGCTCGTCGAGGGCGGTCCCGACAGTGCCGAACCGAGCAGTCCGGGCATCCCCTCGTCGTTCGCCGAACACACGATCCCGGTCCCGTTCAACGACGTCGACGCGATCGAGGCGGTCTTCGAGGCACACGGCGAGAACATCGCGGCGATCCTGACCGAACCGATCCTCGGTAACACGGGGATCGTGCTTCCGGTCGACGGCTACCTGGAACGACTCCGCGAACTGACCGAGGCGCACGACTCGCTCCTGATCTTCGACGAGGTCATCACGGGGTTCCGCGTCGGCGGTCTTCAGTGCGCACAGGGGAAGTTCGGTGTCACGCCCGACGTGACGACGTTCGGCAAGATCGTCGGCGGCGGCTTCCCGGTCGGTGCCATCGGCGGTCAATCGGAAGTCATCGAGCAGTTCACCCCTTCGGGTGAGGTCTTCCAGTCCGGCACGTTCTCCGGGCATCCCGTCACGATGGCCGCGGGCTACGAGTACCTGACACACGCCGCCGAAAACGACGTCTACGAGCACGTCAACCGACTCGGCGAGCGCCTCCGGCGAGGAATCACCGAGATTGCGGCCGATCAGGCGCCGTCATACACGGTCGTCGGGACCGATTCGATGTTCAAAACGGTCTTCACGCGGGATGGCCCGGGTGACGCCTCCGCGGAGGTCTGCGACGCCGGTTGTCGCCAGCGCGAATCCTGCGCGCGCTTCGATCACTGTCCGAAGACGGGCGCAGACGTCTCGACCGCTGAAACCGAGCGCTGGGAGCGGATCTTCTGGCAGGAGATGAAAGACCGCGGCATCTTCCTCACCGCCAACCAGTTCGAGTCCCAGTTCGTCTCGTACGCTCACACCGACGAAGACGTCGAGGAGACGCTGGAAGCGTACAAGAGAGCGCTCTAAAGTTCTCTCGCTTCTCGGGCCCGACCGTCGGTCGCTTCCGGGCACGGCAGCCCCCAGCCGACAGACGTCGTACCGCCTGACGCGAGCGGCGAGTCACCGCCGGCCCTCCACCAGCCCGTTCACTGAAGACGCCCAGCACGCGACAGGAGCGCGGCTCCCCCGTTCTCACGGCAACTGTTCGCCGACGATTCGATCCGCTTCGGTGACGAACTCCGCTCGGGTTCCGGCCGGAATGGTCGCCCCGGCCGCAACGTCGTGGCCGCCGCCGTCACCGCCGACAGCCCGCGACGCCTCGCGCATCACACGGGAGAGATCCAGCCCCTTCCGGACGAGGACGTGCGAACCGCGGGCGCTGACTTTCACCTCCTCGTCGGACTTTTCGGCGAAGGCGAGAATCGGAGTGTCGCCGCGGATGCCCGAGGCGCCGACGGCCATCCCGGCGACGATGCCGACGATGGTCTCGCGGATCCGGGTGCCGGCGTCGAACCACTGGACGTTGTCCTCGACGGTCGTCCCCTCGGTTTTGACCCACTGGAGCCCCTCCGAGAGGTTGCGGCGGTGGTTCCGCAAGAGGGTCCGCGCCTGATCGAGGGCCGCGTCGCGGTCGCCGAGACAGACCGCGAGGCCGACGTCCGCACGCTCGTAGCGGGCCGTCGCGTTCAGGAGCGTCGAGAACTCGCTGACGTCGCGGAGTTCGGTCCCCGGATCCTCGTCGGTGAGCGTGTAGGTCGTTCCAACCAGGTCGTCGATCCGATCGGCGGGAACGCCCGAGGCGATTGCCCGCTGCAGGAGACCGCTCACCACCGTCTGGCGCTCTGACATCGACAGATCGACCCAGCGACGCCACTCGTCGCCGTCTTTTATTTCGAGGCCGAGATCCGTGAGGAACTCGATCGCCCCGTTTTCATCGTTCGTGATGCCCGGGATTCGGACGTCGGTAGCGTACTCGAGGAACTTCGGCAGCGGTCGGGTCTGCCGCCCGTAGACGAGGAGGTCGGTGGCCTCCTCGACGACGCCTGCGGCGACGCCCTCGGCGACGATGCGCTCGTTCGCCCCCGAGAGACCGCCGTCCGTGGCCTGCATATCGCCCACCGCTCCGACGACCGCTAGCGCCGCGAGGTCGCGGTTGTCGACTCGCCCGGATTCGAGCGCGCGGGCCAGTACGTAACTCGCGCCCGCACCGGAGAGTTCGGCGGCGCCGTCGAGGCCGACGAGAAGCGGATTGAGGTGATAGTCGGGCTCGGGAGTCCCATCGTTGAGGTCCGCTGGCTGATGATGGTCCGCAATCACCGGGGTGAACGTGCCGTCGGCCGCGTACGGCGCGATCACGTCCAGTTGACCGCTTCCGAAGTCGGTGAAGAGAACCGTTTCGTAGTCGGCGGCGGCGATCCGCGCGACTTCGGTCTCGTCGAGTTGCTTCGCGAACACGGTCTCGAACGGGATGCCGGCGCGTTCGAGCGCGTTCGCGGCGATCGCCGCACTCGTCAACCCATCGGCGTCGATGTGGGAGGCGAGGAGGACCCGGTCGGCGTCGCGCAGGCGGGCTGCACAGGCGGCCGCCCGCTCGCCGAGGTCGGGCACGGGAGCGTCTCGACCGGTCGTCGTGTCCGCGCTCATACCCGGTCGTGAGTCGTTCTCGGATTTAAATCCACGTTCCGCCCGACGGTCGGCGGACGACGGTAAGGAGGAGGACAGCTCCCAGACCGGCAGTGCCCGCGAGTAACGCCCACGCGGCGTTGTATCCGGCAGTCTCGACGAGGAGACCGAACAGCGGGGGCGTCACTACGCCGCCGAGGTTGATCGCGGTCTGGCCGCCGGCCGTGGCCGCACCGACTTCGTCGTCGTCGACGAGTTCCGTGAGACAGGAGTAGAAGACGCCGGTCGATCCGTGGATAGACACGCCGAGTCCCGCGAAGAGAACGAGCGCGAGCGCGATCGACCTAGGGGCGAGCGCAAGGGCACCGAACAGCGTGCCGCCGAGGCCGAGTTGGCCGAGCGCGACGAGCGCGGCTCCACGGGCACTGCCGAGGCGGTCCGCGAGGCTGCCAGCGCCGATACGGGCGCCGCTGCCGGTCAGTTGGGTGAGCGCAAGCGCGACGCCACCGAGCGCGGGGCTCGTCCCGACTGCGTCCTGCACGAAGAGGACGATGTACCCGAGCATCGTGAAGATCGACGCGCCGATGAAGAACCCCGCAGCGACGAGGGTGACGTACGTGGGACGCCCGAACAGACCGCGCACGTCCGGGATCGAAAGTTCACCTGTGCCGGGGCGGCCGCGATACCTGACTCCGAAGAGAGCGGCGTAGCCGACGGCGAGCAGGCCGATCGCCCAGAAGCCGACCTGCCAGGCGGCCACGGCCGCGACGCCCGTGACCACGAGCGAGGCCGCGGCGCTGCCGGTCGTGACGCCGACCTGCTTGAATCCCATCGCGAGGTTCGTCCGACCGGTCGGCGCGGCGGCGACGATGCCGCGGTTCGAGGCCGGCATCGCCGTCGAGTACGCCGCCCCGAGGATCACCGCTACACCGAGTGCCACGGCGTACGTCGGCGCGAACGGCATAGCGACCGCGGCCAGCGCGAGACCAGCGAGTCCCGCGAGCATCACGGGGCGCTCGCCGTACCCGTCCACGGCCGCGCCGCTCGGAAAGAGCGCGACGGTGTAACCGACGAGTGCGGCCGTGAGAAAGACGCCGACGAGCGATTCCGAGAGAGAGAAGGCCTCCCGAACGAAGCCCGTCGCGGCGAAGATGCTGTAGTAGCAGAGACTCGCCGCCGTCTGCCACCCACCGATCAACCCGACTGCCCGCCACCGCTCAAACACGTCGATGGCTCCGCGAGTCCCCGACTTCACGCTGTCGAGTTAGTCGTGGTACGTCGGGGCGGCTTCCTCGACCACCGCCGTCGCGAGCGCATCGAAGGTGGCGTCGTCGGGGACGACGTCAACGCGGATTCCGTGACTCTCGGCGGTCTCGCGCGTCGGCGCGCCGATAGCCCCGACGACGGCGCGGTTCAGTCCCGCAATCGCCTCCGACTTGAGGTCGCGCTCAACGGCCGCGTCGAGGAAGTTCTCGACGGTGAGCGAGGAAGTGAAACAGACCGCATCCAACTCGCCGCCGGCGGCCATCACTGCCGACTGGCCCGAGCCCTCGGGACGCACGAGGCGGTAAAGGACGGTCTCGTAGACGTCTGCCCCGGCGTCGCGAAGCCCGTCCAGGAGGACGTCGCTGCCGTGATCGCTGCGAGCGACTTCCACCGCGCGTCCGTCGATCCGGTCGGCGATTGCGGTCACGAGCCCTGCGGACGAATACTCCTGCGGGACGAGGTCGACCGTCCAGCCGGCGTCGCGTGCCGCCGCCGCGGTTTTGGGCCCGATACACGCGAGCGTTGCGTTGCCGGGGGACCAGTCCGCGGCCGCGAGGAGTTCGACCCCGGTCTTGCTCGTCAGGACGACGGTATCTGGGTCAGCGTCGTCGGCCACACCCTCGCCGGTGTCGCCAGGCACCGCTCCCGTGGGTTCGACGGCGAGCATCGGGTCCGGGATGGGGGTCGCACCGAGCGAGTCGAGTCGTTCGACGGCGTCGGCCATCCGCTCGTCGTCCGGCCGGAAGACCGCGACACGGACGTCACGGTTCATTCATCGCCCTCCGTGGTCTTGGGCTGGTTTCGGAGGAACTCTAACACGCGCTCACGCGTGGCCGCGACGTCGCCGATGACGGTGATCGCGGGGGGTTCGATGCCTTCCGCATCGCGCACGTCGACGATTGTTTCGAGCGTCCCGGTCGCGACGCGCATCCCTGGCCACGTCGCCCGCTCGACGAGTGCGACGGGAGTGTCCGGATCTATCCCCGCCTCACGGAGCGCCGCGGTGTAGTCCGGCAGTTTCCCGACGCCCATCAGGACGACGAGCGTGCCGCCGGTCGCCGCGAGCGCCTCCCAATTCACCGCTGACTCCTGTTTCGTCGGATCTTCGTGGCCCGTCACGAACGAGACCGAGGAGGTGTGATCCCGGTGGGTCACCGGGATTCCTGCCACACCGGGACCGGCAATCGCGGAGGTGATTCCGGGCACGACCTCGAAAGGGATCCCCTCGTTTGCGAGGTGTTCCATTTCCTCGCCGCCGCGCCCGAAGACGAACGGGTCGCCGCCCTTCAGTCGGACGACGTGCTTGCCTTCCCGGGCGAGTTCGACGAGGCGACGATTGGTGTACTCCTGGGGCGTCCACTCGCCGCCGGCGCGCTTGCCGACGTCCTCGCGGTTGTCTTCGGGGATCGCCTCGATGATCTCCGGGCCGGGGAGTTTGTCGTGGAGGACGACGTCGGCCTCCGTCAGCAGGCGTTTCGCTTTCACCGTCAGCAGGTCCGGATCGCCGGGACCGCTGCCGACGATGGAGACGTGACCGGCCTCTGACGCCGACGATTCTCCGTTCAGTGCGCCAGTCTGCAACGTGTTTCCGCTCGACGCGTCTGTGTCTGCCGTCTCCGCGCCCGATGCGCCTGCGTCCATCGTCTCTGCCTCTTCCTCGCCCATCGTCACTCCTCCGCGGCTTTGCGAGCCGCGGCAATCAGGTCGTCGGCGCCCTCGTCGGCGAGGTCGGCGGCGAACGCGGCGGCCTCGTTCGCGTGGTCTGCAACCGGGATGTCGTGGGTCGCCGCAACTTCCTCCTCCCCGTCGCCGGAGAGGATTCGTGCAGTCGTGTGCACGTACTCGCCCTGGAGTTTTGCGTGGACACCGATCGGCGCGATGCACCCGCCGCCGAGTTCCGCGAGCACCGTCCGCTCGACGGTCGTCTCCACGCGCGTCCGCGGGTGATCGATCGCCGATCGAATCGTCTCCGACACGTCGCCGTCCGCACGGGACGTGACGGCGATAGCGCCCTGTCCGGGTGCGGGAACGAACGACGCGGGGTCGAGATGCACGTACTCGACGTGATGGAGGAGTCCGGCGCGGCGCAGGCCGGCTTCGGCGAGGACGATCGCGTCGTACTCCGTGTCGAGGTCGCGTTCGAGTGCGCGCCGCTCGATCTCCGCGAGGCCGTCGAACCACTCTTCGGTCGACTGCTCGAAGTCGAGGTCGGACTCAGGATCGTCGCCGTCACTCTCACCGGCGTCGTCGGAATCTTCAATTTCCTCCTCACGATCGGCCTCGATCCGGCGTTGGTGCTCGGCCTGCAGTCCGGGGGCGAGGAGTTTCTCCACCCGTGTATCGACGTTACCGCGCAACGGTTCGACTTCGAGATCGGGCCGCTCGGCGAGCAGTTGGGCTTTCCGTCGGAGCGAGGAGGTGCCGACGACTGCGCCCTGCGGCAGGTCCTCGAGCGTGGCCCCGTCGGGCGTCAGGAGTAGATCCGCGGCCGACTCGCGCTCCGGGACGCCGGAGACCACGAGTTCGTCGGGGCCCTCTGTGGGCATATCTTTCATCGAGTGGACCGCGGCGTCGACCTCGCGGCCGAGAATTTTCTCGTCGAGCGCGCGGACGAACGCGCCGGTCTTTCCGAGTCGGTGGATGAGTTCGTCTCGGATCTGATCGCCCCGCGTCTCGACCTCGACGAGGTTGACGTCCTGGCGTCGGCCCGAGAGCGAGTCCCGGACCGTCGCCGCCTGCCGGAGCGCGAGGTCTGAGCCCCGAGTCGCCAATCGGAGTGTGGCGCGAGTAGTCATCGTGGGATTATCGACGGCCACGGGTGAAAAGGCCTCTACTTCGGTCGCGACATCGGCGCGGACGGCCGCTGAACTCTGGTCGGCTCCGTCATAGGAGCAGGGTTCGGTGGCGCGTCCTCAAGGGGTTCCGATTTCGACGTGGCGCTTGTAGAGGTAATACAGCGCGACGACCAGCGACAGGCTGAAGACGCTCCCGACGACGGTCGCGAGGGCGATCAGTCCCCAGAGCAACGGACTAGGCGTCCAGGCGGCGTCGGACTCGGCGATAGCCCGGGCGTCGATGTACGTCGCTGTCGGGAACAGAACCGTGAGCAGTAGTCCGCCGAGTCCGATTGTTGGGACGATCACGAACGCTCCGAAGACCGTCGCCAGTCCGCCGGTGAGGAAGATGTCGAAGAGAAGCACGCCGACGAAGAAGACGGCGAGGACGCCACCGAAGACGACGTAGAGGGGAACAGCGGCGATCCAGTACCACCAGCGGGAGTCAACGCTCGCGCGAGGGAGGAAGTCGCCGACGGGGTCTTCGATCTCGCCACCGCCGTTCCGGCTTCCGAAATCCGAACTGTCCTCGTCGAATGAAAGTAGTGAGTGGAACGAGGTGATCAGCAATGGCACTGCCAACTGATCCTGCGAG